>DATCYC010000149.1:0-2763 GCA_036570525.1 Luteimonas sp. | reverse complement strand
GTGGCGTCCGGGGGCGAACTGTCACGCATCTCGCTGGCGATCGAGGTCGCCGCGCTTGGCCACGACGCGGTGCCGACGATGGTGTTCGACGAGGTCGATTCGGGCATCGGCGGCGCCACCGCCGAGATCGTCGGCCAGAAGCTGCGCGCGCTGGGCGAATCACGACAGGTGCTGTGCGTGACCCACCTGCCGCAGGTCGCCGCGCAGGGCCACGCGCACTACCGGGTCAGCAAGGCCGCCAGCGACGGCGTCACCCAGAGCGCGGTGCAGCAACTCGATGCACGGCAGCGCCAGGAAGAACTGGCGCGCATGCTCGGCGGCGTCGAAGTCAGCACCGAAGCGCGCGCTGCAGCCAAGCGCCTGCTGCGCAACGCCTCGTAGGCCGGAACTGCGTCCCGGCGCAGAGCCACGGAATCGCCACGTGCCGCAGGTCGGGGCTACGCCCCGACACCCCGCGAACCATCCGGATGCCTGCATTCGGGCCAACACCACCGGAATCGCCTGCACCACGAAACGGGTGACGAAGCGTCGGGGGCGTAGCCCCGACCTACCGCTTCTTGCGGACGTACAGCACCAGCGAGTGTTCCTCGAGCTGGTAGCCATGCTTCTCCGCGACTTCCTGCTGCAGCTTTTCGATCTCGGCGCTCTCGAACTCGATGATCCTGCCGGTGTCCACGTCCACCATGTGGTCGTGGTGGCCGCCGCGGTCGATCTCGTAGACCGCAGTGCCGCCCTCGAAGTTGTGCTTGAGCACCAGGCCCGCGGCCTCGAACTGCGTCAGCACGCGGTAGACGGTGGCCAGCCCGATCTCGTCGCCGCTGTCGAGCAGGTGACGGTAGATGTCCTCCGCCGTCATGTGGTGGTGCGCGCTCCTTTGCTCCAGCAGCTCGAGGATGCGCATCCGCGGGTGCGTCACCTTCAATCCGGCTCTGCGCAACTCTTGCGATTCCATGGCGTCTCCGTTCACTGGCGGTTTATGACCCGTCGTTTCCTGGTGCGCCTGCCATGCATGGAGCGGCGCCCAGCCGAAGCGGCTGTCCGGTTCGCCCAGGGCGCGCCGGAACGCCGGAATCCCGTCGCCGCAGGTGCTTCGGATCGCATCGGCATGCGGTTCGCGTGCCACCGCGGCGGGGACCGTGAGTGTATCATCGGCGCAGTCTCCAGCCTGCGGTTCCCCATGCGCAAACTCCTGATCCTCGCCCTCGTCGCCCTCATGGTTTCCGGTTGCGGCATCGTCTACCGGCAGCCGATCTACCAGGGCAACCTGCTCGAGAAATCGGCGATCGACCAGTTGCAGCCCGGCATGAGCAAGCAGCAGGTCATCGGCCTGCTTGGCTCGCCGTCCATCGCCGACCCGTTCCACAACCAGCGCTGGGACTACACGGCCACGCAGCGCACCGGCCGCACCGGCCATATCGAGCGCAAGAACCTGGTCCTGTATTTCGAGAACGACACGCTGGCCCGCTGGGACGGCGACTACTTCCCGGAGCAGGACGAGCAGCTGACCAAGGACTTGCGCAGGGCGTTCGGCCCGAACCTGGCCAAGGACAAGAAGGGCCGCTAGCGGCAGTCCCTACCCGCCGGCAGCCCTGCGTCGCCGCGCTTCCTTCGGGTCCACCTCCAGCGGCCGCAGCAGTTCCACGCGATCGCCGTCGCGCAGCAGCGTCGAAGCGACCGCGCGCTCGCCGTGGATCGCGAACCCGCTGATCCCCTCGGCCCCGAAACCACTGGCGGCAACCGCATCGGCCACCGTCGCACCGGCGGGCAGCACCAGGTCCACCACCTCGAAGCGCCGCGGCCAGCCGCGGATCACCTGCACGCGCAGCGGCGCCGGCATCACTCCGCCCCGCGATCGGCCACGCGCACGAAATCGTCGACCATGCGATCGGCCAGCCCCTGGAAGCCCAGCGCCATCGCCGGCGCCAGCAGCCGGCTTTGCGGCTCGAAGTCCAGGGTCAGGGTGACCTTGCAGGCCGATTCGTCCAGCGCGTGGAACCGCCAGTGTCCTTCCAGGCGCTTGAACGGACCGGCGCGCAGCGCCATCGCGATGTGGTGCGGCGGCGAAAGCGTGTTCTCGGTGGTGAACCATGTTCGCAGCGCGCCGAAGCCCAGGTCCAGCCGCGCGACCACGCGCTCGTCGTCGGCTTCGAGCACCTGCGCCGATTCGCACCAGTCGAAGCGGCGAGGATAGGCGGCGATGTCGTTGACCAGGGCGAACATGCGCGCTGCGGAGTGTTCGACGAGGGCGCTGCGCTGGACGGTCGGCATTCGGATCCCGGCTGTGGATCGCGGCGTGCCGGCCGCGCCAAATCTCGCGGCAAACTGCGACAATGCCGCCATGGGCAAGAAGAAACCCGACAAGGATAAGGCAAACGGCGGCGGCACCGTGGCGCTGAACAAGCGCGCGCGCCACGAGTACCACCTCGAGGAGCGTTTCGAGGCCGGTCTCGCGCTGCAGGGCTGGGAGCTGAAGTCGATCCGCGCCGGCCGCGCCAACATCACCGAGAGCTACGCGGTTGTGCGCGGCGGCGAGCTGTTCCTGTTCGGCGCCCAGATCACGCCGCTGATCTCCGCCTCCAGCCACGTCGTCGCCGACGACCGCCGCACCCGCAAGCTGCTGCTGCACCGGCGCGAGATCGACCAGCTGGTGGGCCGCGTCGAGCGCGACGGCTACACCCTCGTGCCCACGGCGCTGTACTGGAAGGGCAACAAGGTCAAGGCCGAACTGGCGCTGGCCAAGGGCAAGCAGGCGCACGACAAGCG
>DATCYC010000148.1:0-6587 GCA_036570525.1 Luteimonas sp. | reverse complement strand
ATGCACGTCGGCGGCGGCGAAGGGCGTCTGCCGGTCGATCTCGAACGCCACCACGTCGCGCAGGCGCTCGGCTGCGGCGGCCGGCAGCGACAGGCGGCGGCGCAGCACGGCGCCGGCGGGAAGCAGCAGCCAGCGCGGCAGTTCGGCCACGCGCGGCGCCAGCAGCGAGCCAAGCAGCGCGTCGCCTTGCTCGGCTTCCTGCGCGGTCCAGGGCAGTTGCCCGATGTCCTGCACGCCGTCGCCGCGGCGCAGCGCCAGCCGCAGTTCCTCGCCGGTGCGCTGCAGCAGCACGCGTTCGTGGGCAAGCCCGAGCAGCATGCGCAGGCGCGGTGGCAGCCAGCTCGCCAGCGCGTGCATCCACCATGTCAGGAAGCCGCCGATGCCGGGACGCAGGCGGCCGCCCGCGCGCCCGATGCGCTGCCGGAGCGAAGGCGTCGCGGACTGGTTGTCGACTGCCGCCGTCATCGTGATGCCGTCGCTCCCTGTTCCCATCGCAGTGCGGTGTAGGACGAACCGGGTATGGTCCCGATCCCCGCGCGCACGACGACCCGCAATGTCGCCTGGCGGCCGTTCGGAAGCCGCGCACGGCTGTCGATACTATACGTGCCGCTGCCACCACCCAAGAACGCATCGTCCGGCGACGGCACGCGTGCCTTGCGGCGGGCCAGGATCGGCTCCGGGTCTTCGCCCAGCGCCTGCAGCACCTGCCCGCTGGCGAAGTTCGGGTCCGGCCGCGCCTGGCCGCTGTAGACGGTGAGCAGCGGCGCGACCCTGGCGTAGATCGCCGGGGTCATGCCCAGCACCTGCTCGACCTCGGCCACGGTGTCGAACTGCGCGTCCTTGGCGCCCCACGCCAGCCCGGCGCTGGCGTAGGCCGGATCCTCGGCCCCGCCCTGCGGCTGGGTGAGGTCGTCCGCGTCGCGCCAGTCGGCGATGGCCGCGGCGATGTCGCCCGCCGTGGCCTGGTCGACGCCGACCACGGTGAACAGTCGCGCGAGCAGGTCGACGTCGGCGGCGTTGAGGTCGACCTTGCCCGATTCGTCGACCACCTCGATGCGCACGCTCATGTCGCCGAACGCCCAGTCGTAGCGGCGGCCGTCGGGCAGCCAGCGCCGCTTCGGGTCGGTCTCGGTGAGCCGGGTCAGTGCGTACTCGACGCCTGCGCGCGCGGCCTGTTCGGCGACGACGCCGCGGCTGAGCGTGCGGCCCTGCAGCTTCTCCATCTGCGCGGTCAGCGCGAACGTGCCCACCACCGCCGCCAGCAGCATGGTCAGCCACATCACCAGCAGCAGCGCGATGCCGCGTTCGCGCCTCATCGGAACAGCCCTCCCGCACCGCCCGCGCCGGCCTGCGGCAGGGCCACCACCAGCGTCGGCCAGCGACGGCCGTCGGCGTCGACGATCTCGATCGAAACCTGCAGCGGCAGCACGCCGGGCGATTCCCACTGCTCCTGCCATTCGCCCAGCGCGTTCTCCTCGTCGAGCCCGCGGTAGCGGAAATGCACTTCCGACAGCTGCGACGCCAGCGTGTCGGGCGGGCGCGAGTCGGGCTCGGGCCACGCCCGCCCGGCGGCGACCACCGTGAACGACACTGCCAGGCGGCTGCTGTCGCCGTCGTCGAACAGCTCCACGTCGTGCAGGTGCGGGCCGCCGCGGCCGAGGTAATCCGGCAGGTCGGCGACGAAGCGCATGCGCGTGGGCTCGCCGACGAAGCGCAGCTGCTCGCCGGTGTCGGGCAGGGTTGCGAAACCGATCGGCAGCGCCGAGGCGATGCGTCGGCGCAGGAAGCCCTCGACCGCGCGCATGCGCTCGCTGCGCTGCGACAGCTGCTCGCCGCGCTGCGCGGTCGCGGTGGCCGCGCGCACGGTGGCGAACGCAAGCGCGAGGCCGGCGGCAAGCAGCGCCGTGGCCACCAGCACTTCCAGCAGCGTGAACCCGCGCTGCGCGTGCATCGGGGCGGTCGTCGCGGCGTTCAAAACGAACCGCCCCCGAATGCGTCCGGCTGCGAAAGCCGCAGCGTCTGCAGCTGCAGGCTCTGGCGCGGGCCGCCGTCGCCCCACTCCACGTCCAGCGCCAGCAGCATCAGCCGTGCCGCGCCGGGTTCGATGGTGTCGCGGGTGCGCGCGGTGGGGTCGACGTAGGGATCGATGCGCAGGTGCCAGCGGTAGCGGCCGTCCTCGAACTCGCCGTCGCGCTCCCCCGGGCCGAGTGCCTCGCCGACGCCGACCTGGTCGAGCAGCGACTGCGCGTGCAGCGCCGCGCGCCCGGCATCGGCCGACGCGCGCACCTCGCGCGCCGAGCCCGACAGCGTGCCCAGCAGCAGGGTCAGCGCCAGCGCCAGGACCGCGAAGGCGATGATGACCTCGAGCAGGGTGAAGCCCCGCTCCCCGCCCCCCCGGCCCCGCCGACGGGACACCAATGATGCCGTCGGAACGGCTTGCACCAACGAAGCGCCGGGGCTTTGCTGTCGCAATCCCGCAGCCCCCTTCCCGCGCCCTCCCAACGTGGCGCCAACGATGCCGTCGGAACGGCTTGCACCAACGAATCGCCGAGCTGTGGCTTTGGCTTTGGCTCCGGCTCCTGTCCGCGCGCTCGTCTTCATTGCCTCGCCCGCTTCTGCGTCACTTCGCCGGTCAGCCACGCCACGTCGATATTCCACGCCGCATCGCCGCTGGCCAGCTGCACGCGACCGCCGGTGGAGGCGCCGTCGTCGAAGAACATGATCGCGCCGAGACCCGCCTGCGGCTGCACCTGGCGCGCGCCGGTGAACGTGATCTCCAGCGCCTCGGGAACCGTGCCGTGGCGCCCGTTCGGCGCCTGCCAGGCGTGGCCGCGCGGATCGATCGTGAAACGCTGCGGCTCGCCGGTGGCGATCGCGTGCGCGCGGGTGTAGCGCAGGTTGGCGGCGATCTGCTTGGTGCTCGAATGCAGCTGCATGCGCTCCGTGCCGCCGGTGGTGGCCATCACGCCCAGCAGCATCGCGGCGGCGATGATCACCATCACCACCAGCATTTCCAGGAGGGTGAAGCCCCGCCCTCGCGAACGACCCATGCCATGCGCGGATGCGCGGAGGCCAGGCCGGCGCACGGCTTCATGCACGCGTCGCGGCGACGCATGCCGAGGTCCTTGCGCCGCCACGCCTGCCATCGGTCCCTACTCGTACTTGATGTCGGCGTCGACGCTGGTGCCGCCGTCCGCGCGGTCGGCACCCAGGCTGACCAGGTCGAAGGCGCCGTTCTCGCCCGGCACGCGGTACACGTATGGCGTGTTCCACGGATCCTTCAGGTCGCCTTCCTTCGCGTACGGACCCAGCCAGCCACTGGCGTTGCCCGGCTGCCGCACCAGGTCCTCGAGCGAACCGGGCAGGCTGCCGGTGTCCGTCTGGTAGGAATGGACCTTCTCGGCCATGGTCTGCACCATCGACTGAGCCAGGCGGTAGCGCGCCTTGTCGCCGCCGCCGAGGATCCGGCTGGCCGCGAACGCCACGATGCCGCCGATCAGCACGGTGACGATGATGATCTCGATCAGGCTGAAGCCTGCCTGCGCGGCCGGGCGCGGGGAGCGGGTGATGGAACGGTTGCGTTGCATGGTGTGATTCCTCTTCAACTATCGTGTCTGTCGTTCCGGGCAACTCCGTCGCCCTTGTGGGAGCGGCTTCAGCCGCCAGCCCTTGAGCGATCGTCCCGCTCGGAAAAGCTCGCGGCTGAAGCCGCTCCTACAAGGGCGGAGTTCTTCCATCCATCATCAGATCGAACTGGTCAGGTCGTAGATCGGGATCAGCACGGCCAGGATCACCGCGCCGACGATGCCCGCGAGCACTAGCGTGATCGCCGGCACCAGCGCGGCGAGCATGCGGTCCAGCGCCTGCCCGGTTTCCTGCTCGAAGGTGTCGGCGGTCTTGAGCAGCATCGTGTCGAGCGCACCGGACTCCTCGCCCACCTGGATCATCTGCAGCGCCAGCCGCGGGAAGCGCTTGCCCTTCGCCAGCGCGGCGGACAGGCCGACGCCGTTCTTCACCTCCTCGGCGGCCGCGGCCACGTCGCTGGCCAGCGAGTGGTTGACCAGCACGTTGCGGCCGATGCCGATCGCGGTCAGCAGCGGTACGCCGTTCTTCAGCAGCGTGCCCAGCGTGCGCATCAGGCGCGCGGTGTCGAGCTTGGCGACCAGGGAACCGGCCAGCTTGCGGCCGAGGATCCACTCGTCCAGGCGCGCGCGGAACGCGGGGTCGCGGCGCTTGCGGTCGAACCACCATGCCAGCAGCGCGGGCACCACCAGCAGCACGATCCACCAGTCGCGCACGAACAAGCCCAGCCCCAGCACGATCTGCGTGAACCAGGGCATCGGCGCATCCAGGCTCTCGTACATGCCGGCGAACTGCGGCACCACGTAGCCGAGCAGGAACAGCAGCGAGCCGCTCACCATTACCAGCAGGATCGCCGGGTAGATCAGCGCGTTGACCACGCGCCCGCGCAGCGCGTTGCTGCGCTCGTAATAGTCGGCCAGCCGCTGCAGGGTTTCCTGCAGGCTGCCGCCGGCCTCGCCGGCGCGCACCATGTTGATGTACAGGCGCGAGAACGCGCCGTGCTGGCGCTCGAGCGCCGTCGACAGCGACGCGCCGCCGCGCACGGCGTCGCGGATGTCGGTGACGGTGCGCCGGGCCACCTCGTCTTCCGGCAGTTCCAGCAGGATGGTCAGCGCGCGATCCAGCGGCTGCCCCGCGCCGAGCAGGGTCGCCAGCTGCTGCGTGAACTGCACCAGCCGCTCCCCGGCGAACGGCTTGGCCTTGAACAACGCGCGCCACGCCGGCTCGCCGCCACCCTCGCTGGCCAGCCGCGCCTCGACCGGCAGGTGCCCCTGCTCCTGCAGGCGCAGCACCACCTCGGCGTCGCTGGCGGCCTCCATCTGGCCGTCGAGCGCCTCGCCGCGGCTGTTGAGGGCTTTGTAGTGGTAGAGGGGCATCACGCGTCCTCGGTCACCCGCAGCACTTCCTCGATCGTCGTCTCGCCCGCCAGCGCCTTGACGATGCCGTCCTCGTACATCGTGCGCATGCCGGACTGGCGGGCGATCTGTTCGAGCTCGCCCATGCCGGCGTGGCGCATCACCGCGCGGCGCAGTTCGTCGTTCATGACCAGGAATTCCATGATCGTGGTGCGGCCCAGGTAGCCGGTGGACGCGATCGCCGAACTGCATGGCCGATAGAGGAAGATCTCGCCTTCCGGCTGGTAGCGGCGCAGGCCGAACTTCTCGATCTCCTCGGGCGATGCGGGGTAGCGCTCGGCGTGCGTGCGCTCGAGCCGGCGCACGAGGCGCTGGGCGAGGATGCCGTTGATGGTGGAGGTGAGCAGGTAGTCCTCGACCCCCATGTCGAGCATGCGGGTGATGCCGCCGGCGGCGTTGTTGGTGTGCAGGGTGCTGAGCACCAGGTGGCCGGTAAGCGCGGACTGGATCGCGATGCGCGCGGTTTCCAGGTCGCGCATCTCGCCGATCATGATGATGTCCGGGTCCTGGCGCACGATGCTGCGCAGCGCGTTGGCGAAGTCCAGGCCGATCTGCGGCTTGGCCTGGATCTGGTTGATGCCCTCGATCTGGTACTCGACCGGGTCCTCGACGGTAATGATCTTGACGTCGCTGGTGTTTAGCTTGCTCAGCGCGGTGTACAGCGTTGTGGTCTTGCCCGAGCCGGTGGGACCGGTGACCAGCAGGATGCCGTGCGGCTGCTCCAGCACCTTCTGGAACTGCGGCAGGAAGTTGTCGGTGAAGCCGAGCCGGTGGAAATCGAACACCACCGTCTCGCGGTCGAGCAGGCGCATGACCACGCTCTCGCCGTGCGCGGTGGGCATGGTGCTCACGCGCAGGTCCAATTCCTTGCCCTGGACGCGCAGCATGATGCGGCCGTCCTGCGGCAGGCGGCGCTCGGCGATGTTGAGCCGCGCCATGATCTTGACGCGGCTGATCACCGCGGCGGTGAGGTTGGTGGGCGGGCTTTCGCCGTCAGCCAGCACGCCATCGATGCGGTAGCGCACCTTCAGCCGGTTCTCGAACGGTTCGATGTGGATGTCGGACGCGCGCATCTCGACCGCGCGCTGGATGATGAGGTTGACCAGGCGGATCACCGGCGCTTCGGACGCCAGGTCGCGCAGGTGTTCGACGTCGTCCATGTCGCCGGACGCTTCGCCGTCGGCGGTCTCGATGATCGTGCCCATCGCGCTGCGGCCCTGGCCGTGCCAACGCTCGATCAGGTCGTCGATCTCCGAGCGCAGGCCGACGCACCGCTCGACATCGCTGCCGGTCGCCAGCCGCACCGCATCGATGGCGTAGCGGTCGTGGGGATCGGCCATCCACAGCAGCAGCCTGCCGTCACGCTCGCCGAGCGGGCACATGTGGAACTGCTTGAGGAAGCGCAGCGACAGCGGCTGCGATTCGGACAGCAGCTCGGGCGGAGTTTCCGGCGCGTCCTTGCCCGCGACCAGCGGCAGGTCCATCACCTCGGCGCAGGTTTCGGCGTGGTCGCGCTCGGACACCAGGCCGAGCCTGCCCAGCAGCGACAGCAGGTTGCCGCCGGTTTCCTCCTGCAGGCGCCTGGCGCGG
>DATCYC010000147.1:0-4810 GCA_036570525.1 Luteimonas sp. | reverse complement strand
CAGGTGTGGTTCCTGCTGCAGTTCACCGGCACCGAAAGCGACCTGTGCCTGGACGCCACCGACAAGCCCGAGTTCGACCTCTGGCGCTGGGTGGACTTCTGGTACCCGCTGGAGCACGTGGTGACCTTCAAGCGCGGCGTCTATGGCAGCGCGCTGCGCCACCTGGCGCCGTTCGCACGCCAGATCGCGGGGCAGCAGGCGGTCCCGCATCCGAATCCGCGGCAGGACGCAAGGGTGCGGCCGGCGGCGCATCGGCAGCGCGGCCAGGGGGGCTAGGAATCCGGGCTACCCGGCATTCGCAGGTCATTCCCGCGGAGGGTGCATCGGCAGCCGTTCATGATTGACAATCATTCTCATTCGCAGTCACAATGGCGCCGTTCCCGCAGCGACGGTGTTTTCCGAACCATGTACGTGTGCATCTGCAATGGCGTGACCGACAGCGACATCCGCCAGGCCGCAAAAGCCGGCTGCGGGGGCCTGGCCGAGCTCACCATGCGCACCGGCTGCGGTGCCTGCTGCGGCAGCTGCGTGGACACCGCCGCCGAAATGCTCGAGCAGGCGCGCGCCGAACAGAAGCCCGCGCGCGACAACGTCGTCGAGTTCCCGCGCATCTCGCACGCGGCCTGAACACGCCTCCAGCGCACGTCGCCGGCTCCGTTCCGGCGCATTGCCGTGCCCGGCGATGCATACGATTCGCGTTTCGTCATCGCCGCGCCGATGGGACTAGAGTGGCGCCATCACGAGCCACGGAGACGCGCCATGCAAGGCGACGCGCAAGTCATCAAATTCCTCAACGAGGCGCTCTACAACGAGCTGACCGCGATCAACCAGTACTTCCTGCACGCCAAGATGCTGAAGAACTGGGGCCTGGACGAGCTGGCCAAGCACGAGTACGAGGAATCGATCGACGAGATGAAGCATGCCGACATGCTCGCCGAACGGATCCTGTTCCTCGACGGACTGCCGAACTTCCAGGCGCTGGGCAAGCTGAAGATCGGCGAGAACCCCAAGGAGGTCCTCGAGTGCGACCTGGCGCTGGAGCTGGAGGCGATCCCGCCGCTCAGGGCCGCGATCGTGCACTGCGAGCAGGTCGGCGATTTCGTCAGCCGCAGGCTGTTCACCGACATCCTCAAGTCCGAGGAAGAGCACGTCGACTGGCTGGAAACGCAGCTCGACCTGATCGCGCGGCTCGGCGAGCAGAACTACCTGCAGACCAAGATCGACGGCGACGAGTAATCGCAGGCGGCAGGCGCAGTAGGTCGGGGCTACGCCCCCGACGGCTTTCAGGCGAACGGCGTGCGTGTTCGGCGGTCCGGAATCAAAGGGCCGTCAAGAGCCGTCGGGGGCGTAGCCCCGACCTACAGGAGTCGAGGTTCGCGGCTAGTCAGAGCGAATCGGCTTCGCTGCGCTGGGTTGCGCGCAGTTGCTGGCGGACGCGGTGGAACTCGTTGGCCACCAGGGCCACCGCCACGGCGGGGCGTTCGAGTGACTGCTGGCGCGCGCCCATCTCGATGCGCTTGGCGGCCGCCGACAGCGACATCGCGCCGAGGTTGGCGCTGGACGACTTCAGCGAATGCGCGGCGTCGCGCAGGGCCGGGTAGTCGGGAGTGCCGGCGGCGCCGTTCTCCAGCGCGGTGATCAGCCGCGGCGTGTCCTCGAGGAACACGTCGATCAGGCGGTCGACCTCGCCGCCGAGCATCGAACGCAGTTCGTCCAGGACTTCCGGGTCGATCAGCGGCGGCGGTGCGACGCGCGGCTGCGCGATCCCGGCGATCGTGGCGGGCGGCTCGGCGGGAAACCTGGCGGGAGCCGTCGCGGTCGTGGCGGCCGGTGGTCGTGGCGCGGCGGGCGCTTCGGCCACGGCGGCGGGCGCGGGCGCTTCGGCCGCCGGCGCCGCGGAGAAGCCCCTTTCCGCGTGCACGATCTCCGGCATCACGATCTCCGGCTCCTGCGCAGGGAGTTCCCCGCCATCGACGGCGGATGCATCCGCGGCGTCGGCGGCAGCATCGGTGTCGTCCACGGCTGCGGCGGCCTCGCGCTCGCGCTCCATCGCCGCCACCTGCGGGTTCCACCAGTGGTGCAGGCAGCGCTCGAGCTCGCTGCGCGTGACCGGCTTGGGCAGGTAGTCGTCCATGCCGGCGTCCAGGCACTTCTGGCGGTCGCCGGCCATCGCGTTGGCTGTCATCGCCACGATCGGCAGGTGGCGGCCGTCGGCGGCGAGGGCCTCGCGCTCGCGCCAGCGGCGGGTGGCGGTGTAGCCGTCCATCACCGGCATCTGGCAGTCCATCAGCACCAGGTCGTAGCGCGAGGCCGTCATCTGCGTCAGCGCCGCCTCGCCGTTGCTGGCGGTGTCGCAGGTGATGCCGAGCACGCCGAGCAGGCGCTGGCCGACCATCAGGTTGACAGGGTTGTCCTCGACCAGGAGGACCCGCGCGCTGCGCAGGGTGGTGGCGTTGTCGCTGCTGGTGACCATGGTGGTTGTCGGCGTGGCGGCAGCTTCGCGCTGCAGGCTGTCGGGAGTGGTGGTGGCCGGGCGCGCGTTGGTCAGCGCCGCGCGCAGGTCCGCGTCGGGCGCCTGCCGGCTCAGCAGCGTGACCTTGCGCTGGAGCTCGTCGGGGACCGGGTCCTCGCCGTACAGGCAGACCAGGCGCAGGTCGCCGTAGATCGTGCTGCGGCTGATGTTGCGGTGCAGGGCCACGGCGGTATTGCGGATGCCTGGCAGGTCGGCGAGCACCACCGAATACGCCCACGGCTTGCCCTGGTTGGCGGCGGTGCGCACGCGGTCGAGCGCCTCCTGCGTGGTTTCCACGGAGCTGACCCGCAGGCCCCAGTTGGGCAGCAGCATCGACAGGCGCAGGCGCAGGCGCGGGTCGGCGCTGAGCAGCAGCAGGCGGCCGCCGCTGTTGGCGCTGATCGCGGTCGCCGGCATGTCGCCCTGGACCTTCAGCAGCGGCGCCTCGAACCAGAACGTGGCGCCGCGCCCGGGCTCGGACTCCACCCCGATGCGCCCGCTCATCAGTTCGACGATGCGCTTGGAAATCGCCAGGCCCAGGCCGGTGCCGCCATACAGGCGGGTGGTGGAGGTGTCGGCCTGGCTGAAGGCCTGGAACAGCCGGCCCTGCGCCTCTTGCGCGATGCCGATGCCGGTGTCGCGGACCTCGAAGCGCAGCTGGTGCTGGGCGGCGGTCTCGCCGGTCCGGGCCACGTTGATCGTGATCGAGCCGCGCTCGGTGAACTTGACCGCATTGCTGACCAGGTTGCCCAGCACCTGGCGCAGGCGCACCGGGTCGCCGCGCACCGGCAGGCGCACACCCTGGTCGATGTTCAGCGACAGGCGCAGGCCCTTGCTCTGCGCCGGGCGTTCCATCAGCTGGATCACCGTCTCGAGCAGTTCGCGCAGGTTGAAGCCGGTGGACTCGAGTACGAGCTTGTCGGCCTCGAGCTTGGAGTAGTCGAGGATGTCGTCGACGATGCGCAGCATCTGCTGCGACGAGGTGTAGGCGGTGCGCACCATCTCGGCGTGGTCGGGCGCGAGCTGCGCGTGCATCAGCAGGTCGAGCATCGGCACGATGCCGTTGAGCGGGGTCCGGATCTCGTGGCTCATCGTGGCCAGGAACTCGCCCTTGGCCATCATCGCGGCCTCGGCGGCCTGCTTGGCCTGGCGCAGCTGCTGCTCGAGCTGGGTGTGGCGGTCGAGCTCGCGCTGCAGTTCGCCCAGTTCGGCCTCGTCGCGGCGCGCGCGGATTTCGGCGTCCTCGATCTCGCGCTCGCGGTTGCGCGCGGAGACGAACACGCCGATCGACGCGAACAACGCCAGCAGCGCGAGCACCAGGGCCACGCCCTGCCAGGGGCCGTCCAGGCCGAGCGCGTCCAGCGACATGGTCAGCGCGGCGCCGGCGGCCGCGCCGAGGGTCAGCCAGCGCAGCATCATCGCCGAGGGTTTCGTGCGGGTCACCATCAGGTTCATAGGACCGAGTTCTGGAAGTCGAAGTCGAGGCCGCCCGCCGCGTGCTGCACGAGGTTGCCCTGGATGTAGTCGACGCCGCTGATCCACAACGTCGCCGCGGCCTGCGGGTCCTCGACCTGCTGGCCGATCACCTGCAGCCCGAGCCGGTGCGCGCGCTCGATCGCCGCGCGCATCTCGTCGCGGACCGCGCCTTCGCCGAGCTGGCTCGAGTAGCGCGCGGCCAGGCGCATGAAGCCCAGCGGCATCTGCGCGAGCAGGGCGTCGGCTTCAGGGCCGGCGCTGTACTGGCTCAGGCACAGCTGCACGCCGGCCGGCACCATCGCGCTGCAGAACTCCTGCAGTGCCACCGCGTGCACCAGCGCCTCGTCCTGGCGCACGTCGATGACCAGCGAGGGGCCGTCGATCCGCGTGCCCTGGAGCATCCCCAGCAGCGTCGCCGCGTAGCCGTCGCGGGTCAGCGTGCGCGCCGACTGGCTGACGAACAGGCGTACCGGGCGGTTCTCTCCGACGCGCTGGTCGAGGATGGCGATGGCCAGTTCCAGCACGTGGCGGTCGATCTCGTGCAGCACGCCGGCCGCCTCGGCCGCCGGCAGGATCTCCGCGGCCGTGTGCATGTTGCCGTCGGCGTCGCGCAGGCGCAGCAGCGTCTGGTACTGCGCCTCCTCGCCGCCGGCGACCGCGACGATCGGCTGGTACGCCAGCTCGAAGCGGTCGTTCATCAGCGCCTCGTGCAGCATCACCACGCGGTCGGCGTCGGCCTCGGCCGCGGCGGCTTCCGGCGGCTGGTGGGCGGCGATGCCGACCGGCAGCTGGCGCGCCTCGCGCAGCGCCTGCTCGGCCGCG
>DATCYC010000146.1:0-8087 GCA_036570525.1 Luteimonas sp. | reverse complement strand
GCGCTCGGAACTGGTCCCGCCCATCAGCACGGCGACGCGGCCGAACGCGGCCGGGTCGGTGATTCGCGGCGACGACAACGCGGCGTTCATGCGGCTTCTCCATTGGGTGCGACGAAGCCGTTCATCGCCACGTGCTGGGCGGCCTGGCCGATATCGCCGGCACCCATCATCAGCAGCAGGTCACCGTCACGCAGCACGTCGGGCAACACGTCGCGCAGGTCCTGCACGCCGTTGACCACGACCGGGTCGACGCGGCCACGCGTGCGGATCGCCCGCGCCAACGCGCGCGCGTCGGCGCCGGCGATCGGCGCCTCGCCAGCGGGATAGACCTCGGTGAGCACCAGCGCGTCGACGTCCGACAGCACGCCGGCGAAGTCGTCGAACAGGTCGCGCGTGCGGCTGTAGCGGTGCGGCTGGAACGCCACCACCAGTCGCCTGTCGGGCCAGCCGCCGCGTGCGGCGGCGAACACCGCGGCCAGCTCCTTCGGGTGATGGCCATAGTCGTCGACCAGCTGCACGGTCGCGCCCTGCGCGGTGGTCAGCTGCGCAAGCAGGTTGAAGCGGCGACCGATGCCCTGGAACTTCTCCAGCGCCGAGGCGATCGCCTCGGCCGGGATGCCCAGCTGCCAGGCCACGGCGGCAGCGGCCAGCGCGTTCTGCACGTTGTGGCGGCCGGGCAGCGCCAGGGTGACCGGCGTGCAGGTGCCGTCGGGCAGGCACAGTTCGAAGCGCATGCGCGGGCCTTCCTGCGTCACCGCGTCGGCGCGGACCTCGGCCCTGTCGTCGAAGCCATAGGTCATCACGTGCCGCGGCGTGCTGTCCGCCAGCGCGGCCACTTCGGGATCGTCGATGCACAGCACCGCCACGCCGTAAAACGGCAGCCGGTGCAAGAACTCGGAGAACGCATCGCACATGCGCGCGAAGTCGCCGCCGTAGTTCTCCAGGTGGTCGGCGTCGATGTTGGTGATGATCGCGACCAGCGGGTTCAGGCGCAGGAAGCTGCCGTCGCTCTCGTCGGCCTCGGCCACCAGCCAGTCGCCGCCGCCCAGGCGCGCGTTTGCGCCGGCGGCGAGCAGCTGGCCGCCGATGACGAAGGTCGGGTCGAGCCCGCCTTCGGCCAGCACGCTGGCCAGCAGCGAGGTGGTGGTGGTCTTGCCGTGGGTGCCGGCGACCGCGATGCCGCGGCGGAAGCGCATCAGTTCGGCCAGCATCTCCGCGCGCGGCACCACCGGGATGCGCTGCGCACGCGCTTCGAGCAGTTCCGGGTTGTCGGGCCTGATCGCGCTGGACACCACCACGCAGTCGGTGCCGAGCACGTTGGCCGCGGCGTGCCCGCGGTGCACGTTGGCGCCCAGCTGCGCCAGGCGCCGGGTGACGGCGTTGTCGGCGGTATCCGAGCCCGACACCTGGTAGCCGAGCGTGCACAGCACCTCGGCAATGCCGCTCATGCCCACGCCGCCGATGCCGACGAAGTGCACGCGCGAGTAGCGCCTGGCGAAGTCGCCGGGCGCCGCCACGTCGCGGGTATCGAGCATCCTGCGGATCATGCAATGCGTCCCATGGTCGGTTCGGCGCGCTGGCGCAGGCGGCTGGTGCCGCGCGCCATCGCGGGATTGGCGGTCGTCGGTGCCGGCTGCGCGGTGGCCGGCGCCTTGCCGCGCGGCGGCTTGTCGGGTGCCTGCGCTTCCGGTGCCGGTACAGCGCCCTCGCCGCGCAGGCGCGCGACCTGGCGCTCGGCACGGTCGAGTTCGTACGACACGCGCAGCAGCAGTCCGAGCGCCGCGCAGGTCATCAGCACGCTGGAGCCGCCCGACGAGATCAGCGGCAGGGTCAGGCCCTTGGTCGGCAGGATGCCGAGGTTGACGCCGATCGAGACGAAGGCCTGCAGGCTGATCGCCAGCGCCACGCCGAACGCGCAGTAGCCGGCGAAATGGCGGCGCATGCCGACGCAGCGGTAGCCGATCCAGAACGCGCGCCCGACCAGCAGCGCGTACAGCCCGATCACCAGGCACACGCCGACGAAGCCGAGTTCCTCGGCGAGCACCGAGAAGATGAAGTCGGTGTGCGCCTCGGGCAGGTACGACAGCTTCTGCACCGATGCGCCCAGGCCCACGCCGAACCATTCGCCGCGGCCCACCGCCATCAGTGCGTTGCTCAGCTGGTAGCCGGAGCCGAGCTGGTCGGCCCAGGGATCGAGGAACGAGGTGAAGCGGCGCACGCGGTAGGGCTCGAGGATCGCGATGAAGGCGAACACCGGCAGCCCGATCACCACCGGCAGCGACATCCGCGGCAGGTTGACGCCGCCGAGCACCAGCATGCCGGCGGTGATCGCCAGCAGCAGCGACGACGAGCCGAAGTCCGGCTGCAGCAGCAGCAGCCCGACCAGCAGCACCGCCACGCCCAGCGGCTTGAGCATCGCCGGCCAGGTGGCGTTGACCTCGTCGCGGAAGCGCACCAGGTAGCTCGCCAGCCAGACGATGTAGAGCAGCTTCACCGCCTCGACCACCTGGAAGTTGGACAGCCCCAGGTTGATCCAGCGCCGCGCGCCGTTGACCGACTGGCCCACGCCCGGCACGAACACCGCCAGCAGCAGCACCACGCAGCCCAGCAGCAGCAGCTGGTTGTAGCGCTCGACCGTCTTGAGCTCGGTGCGCATCGCCCACACCGCCAGGCCGGCGCCCAGCGCCAGGAACACCAGGTGGCGGTTGAGGAAGTAGAACGGGCCCACGTCCAGGCCTTCGCCGATGGCGATCGAGCTCGACGCGACCATCACCACGCCGATGCTCGCCAGCGCGATGCACGCGCCGAGCAGCCAGCCGTCGTAGCGGCCGGTGATGGCGTCCAGGCGGGTCGCCTGGCGGCTGTTGGAATGCATGCCGGCGTCCATCAGCGCACCTTCAACGTGGCAAGGCCGATCAGCACCAGCACCACCGAGATGATCCAGAAGCGCACGATCACGCGCGGCTCCGGCCAGCCCTTGAGCTCGAAGTGGTGGTGGATCGGCGCCATCCGGAACACGCGCCGGCCGGTGAGCTTGAACGAGGCGACCTGGATCATCACCGACAGCGTCTCGATGACGAACACGCCACCCATGATCACCAGCACCAGTTCCTGGCGCACGATCACCGCGATGGTGCCGAGCACCGCGCCCAGCGCCAGCGCGCCGATGTCGCCCATGAACACCATCGCCGGATAGGTGTTGAACCACAGGAACCCGAGTCCCGCACCGGCGATCGCTGCGCAGATGATCACCAGTTCGCCCGCGCCGGGAATCTGCGGGATCTGCAGGTAGGTCGAGAACACCGCGTTGCCCGATGCATACGCGAACACGCCCAGCGCGCAGGCCACCAGCACCGTGGGCATGATCGCCAGGCCGTCGAGGCCGTCGGTGAGGTTGACCGCGTTGGAGAAGCCGACGATCCAGAAGTAGGCGACCACGACGAAGAACACGCCCAGCGGGATCGCCACGTTCTTCAGCAGCGGCACGAAGAACGTGGTCGATGCGGACACCGACGGATCGGCGGTGAGGTACAGGAATACGCCCGCCGCCACGCCGAACAGCGACTGCAGCAGGTACTTCCAGCGCGACTTCAGGCCGTTGGGATCGCGGCGCACGATCTTGATCCAGTCGTCGTACCAGCCGATCGCGCCGAAGGCGAGCATCACCGCCAGCACCAGCCACACGTAGCGGTTGCGCAGGTCGCCCCACAGCAGCACCGAGGCCAGCACCGTCACCAGGATCAGCGCGCCGCCCATGGTCGGCGTGCCGGCCTTGGAAAAATGCGTCTTCGGGCCGTCGCTGCGGATCGGCTGGCCGCCCTTGTACTGGGCCAGGCGGCGGATCACCGCCGGGCCCCACCACAGCGACAGCGCGAGCGCGGTCAGCGCGCTGAGGATGCCGCGGAAGGTGAGGTAGCCGAACAGGCCGAACAGGTCGTCGAGCTGCTGCAGCCAGCGTGTGAGTTCAAGCAGCATGCGCGGCCTCCCCGTTGTCGAGCAGCGCCCTGACGACGCGATCCATCGCGCTGCCGCGCGATCCTTTCACCAGCACCTGCAGCCGCGTGGGTGCATCTGCCCCTGTAGGAGCGGCCTCGGCCGCGAGCTTTTCCCCGCCGCCCGAAGGGCTCGCGGCTGAAGCGCCTGCTGCAAAATCCGTTCCTAGGAACACCGCGATATCCGCACGCAATGCCTCAGCCAGCGCCTCGTGCGTGTCGAACTTGCGCCCACCCTCGCCGAACGCATCCGCACCCGCCGCACTCAGCGCACCCAGCGCGTACAGCCGCGCGATGCCCGCCTCCTTCGCCCGCCGACCGGCCTGCTCATGCAGCGACTGCGCGTCGTCGCCAAGCTCGCGCATGTCGCCCAGCACCAGCCAGGCTTCGCCCGGCGCCGCCGCCAGCGTGTCGATGGCGGCGTTGAGCGAGCCGGGGTTGGCGTTGTAGCTGTCGTCGACCAGCACCACGTCGCCGGGCAAGCGGTGGCGCACCAGCCGGCCGGCAACCGGCCCTGCCTCGCGCAGGCCGACGACGATGTTGTCCAGGCTTGCGCCGCAGGCCAAGGCCAGCGTCGCCGCGGCCAGCGCGTTGGCGACGTTGTGGCGGCCGGGCATCGGCACCATCGCGTCGGCTTCGCCGTCCGGCGTCACCAGCGTGAAGTGCATGCCGTCGTCGGCGAAGCGCAGGTCGCGCGCGCCGACGTCGGCATCGGCATCGAGGCCGAAGCGCAGCAGGCGCCGGCCGTGCGCGCGCTCGGCGAAGAACGGCGCGAAGGCGTCGTCGGCGTTGATCACCGCCACGCCGTCGGCGGGCAGCGCGTCGTAGATCGCCGCCTTGGTGTCGGCGATGCCGAGCAGGTCGCCCATGCGCTCCAGGTGCGCGGGTGCGACGTTGTTGACCAGCGCCACGTCCGGCCGCACCACGGCGGTGAGGTAGGCGATGTCGCCCGGCTTGCCGGCGCCCATTTCGTAGACGGCGAAGTCGGCGTCGTCCGGCGCATCGATCACCGCCAGCGGCAGGCCGATCTCGTTGTTGCGGTTGCCCGGGTTGCCGTACGCGCTGCCGGCGCGCTGCAGGATCGACAGCACCAGCGCCTTGACGCTGGTCTTGCCGTTGCTGCCGGTGATGGCGACCACCCTGGCGGCGCGGGCGTGCTGCATCGCCGCGGCGAGCGAGGCCAGCGCGCGCTGGGTGTCGGCGACCAGCACCTGCGGCAGCGGGCAGTCGACCAGGTGGGACACCAGTGCGGCGCGCACGCCCAGGTCGCCTGCGCGGGCGACGTGGTCGTGGCCGTCGAAGCGCTCGCCCTTGAGCGCGACGAACAGCGCGCTGCGGCCGTCGTCGACGTCGAGCGCGCGGGTGTCGGTCTCGATCGCGTCGATCAGCACGTCCGCGCCCTGCAGGCGGCCGCCGGACCACTGGGCGATGCGCGCGAGCGGCAGCGGGTTCATGCCCTGCCCTCCAGCATCTCGCGCGCGACCTGGCCGTCATCGAACGGATGCCTGGCGCCGGCGACTTCCTGGTAGGTTTCGTGGCCCTTGCCGGCGATGAGCACGATGTCGTCCGCGCCCGCCTCGCCGACCGCGCGCGCGATCGCCTTCCTGCGGTCGCGTTCGACCACGACCGCCGCGGGCCTGGAAAAGCCGGCGACGATGTCGGCCACGATCGCATCGCCGTCCTCGCCGCGCGGGTTGTCGTCGGTGACGATCACCAGGTCCGCGCCGGCCTCGGCGATGGCCGCCATCTGCGGTCGCTTGCCGCGGTCGCGGTCGCCGCCGCAGCCGAACACGCAGGTCAGCTGCCCGCGCAGGTGGCCGCGCAGCGACGCCAGCGCCTGCTCCAGCGGATCGGGCTTGTGCGAGTAGTCGATCACCACCAGCGGCAGCACGCCGTCGCCGCCGAGGCGGTTCATGCGGCCCGGGATCGGCTGCAGCCGCGACAGCACGCCGGCAATCGCCTGCGGTTCGACGCCCTGGAACGACAGCACGGCCGCAACCGCGAGCAGGTTGGCGACGTTGAAGCGCCCCAGCAGCGGGGAGCGCACCGGCAGGCTTGCGCCACCGACGTGCAGGTCGAAGGCGATACCGGACGCGTCGAGCACGAGTGCGTCGGCGCGCACCCGTGCCGCCGCGTCGCCGCGCGCGCTGGTGCCGATCGCCTGCACGCCTTCGGGAATGCGTTCGAACAGCCTTCGGCCGTAGTCGTCGTCGAGGTTGACCACCGCCGCGCGCAGGCCGTCGCGCGAGAACAGCCGCGCCTTGGCCGCGCCGTAGGTCTCCATGTCGCCGTGGTAGTCGAGATGATCGCGGCTGAGGTTGGTGAACACCCCGACGTCGTAGTGCACGGCGTCCACGCGCCCCTGGTCGAGGGCGTGCGAGCTGACCTCCATCGCCACCGACTGTGCACCGGCCTCGCGCAGCTGGGCGAGCAATGCGTGCATCTGCAGCACCAGCGGCGTGGTGAAACCGGTCGCCACGGTTTCGCCGTACAGGCCGGCGCCGAGCGTGCCGACGGTGCCGCTGCGCGTGCCCAGCAGCGTCCACGCCTGCGCCAGCAGCTGCACGGTCGAGGTCTTGCCGCTGGTGCCGGTGACGCCGACCATCGCCATCGCGCGCGAGGGATGGTCGTGGAATTCGTCGGCCATCGCGCCCATGCGCGCGCGCAGGCCGGGCACCGCGATCGCGTCGGCGGGCGGCGCCGGCACGTCGTCGGGCACCGGTGGTTCGAACAGGATTGCGCTGGCGCCGGCCGCGCGTGCCTGTTCGACGAAATGCAGGCCGTGCGTGCCGAAGCCGCCGATCGCGACGAAGGCTTCGCCCGGCTCGATCGAGCGGCTGTCGAGCACCAGGCCGGTGATCGCCAGCTCCGGTGGCACGGCGGCCACGTCGGGAAGCAGCCGCGACAGCGGCATCGCGCGGCTCACGGCTGGCCTCCTGCAGGGGTCGGGTTCCCGATTCCCTGCTTCTTCAACACCTTGGCCTGCGCGGCCAGCCAGGTCTCGATGTCGTCCGGCGGCACGTCCATCAGCCGCAGCGAGCCCTCCATGACGTTGTGGAACACCGGGCCGGCGATGCGGCCGCCGTAGTAGCCGCGGCGGCTGGGGTCGGGATTCATCACCACCACCGCCATCGAGAAGCGCGGGTTGTCGACCGGCACCACGCCGGCGAAGAACGCGGCGTAGCGGCGCGAGTAGCCGCCGCCGCTGGCGATGCGCGCGGTGCCGGTCTTGCCGGCGACGTGGTAGCCCAGGATCGCCGCGTCCTTGGCGGTGCCGCCGGGTTCGGTCACCGTCTGCATCATCGCCATCACTTCGTGCGCGATCTCCGGGTCGAGCACCTGGCGGCTTTCCTGCTGCTGGCCCTTGACGAAGGTCGGCTCGATCATCCGGCCGTCGTTGGCGAGCGCGGCGTAGGCGTGCGCGATCTGCAGCGGCGTCACCGAGATGCCGTAGCCGTAGGACAGCGTCTGCTTGGTCGTTCCGCTCCAGCGCGACGGCGGCGGGAACAGGCCGGCGGCCTCGCCGGGGAAGCCGCTTTCGGTGCTCTCGCCGTAGCCGAAGCGGCGCAGGAACTCGTAGAAATCCTTGTCGTCGAGCTTGGCGACGATCTTCGACACGCCGACGTTGGAGCTCTTGGTGATCACGCCGGTCACCGTGAGCACGCCGTGATTGCGGGTGTCGGTGGTGCGGTAGCGGCCGTTGGGCATCCAGCCGGGATTGGTGTCGATCAGCGTGTCGGGCGTCACCACGCCGGCTTCGAGCGCGGCGGCGACGGTGAGCGGCTTCAACGTCGACCCCGGCTCGATCAGGTCGGTCACCGCGCGGTTGCGGTGCGACGCACGCTGGCCGGATTCGACCGCGTTGGGGTTGAACGACGGCAGGTTGGCCATCGCCAGCACTTCGCCGGTGTGCACGTCCAGCACCACCGCCGACGCGCTGTCGGCGCCGCTCTCGAGCAGCGCGCGCTTGAGCTCGCGGTAGGTCAGGTACTGGATGCGGCGGTCGATGCTGAGCGTGAGGTCCTTGCCCGGCTCGGCGGCGCGCACCAGGTCGACGTTCTCGACGATGCGGCCGCGGCGGTCGCGGATCACCTT
>DATCYC010000145.1:0-2783 GCA_036570525.1 Luteimonas sp. | reverse complement strand
CCCACTCCTCCTCCGGTCGTGCAATGCCGCCCCGCCTGCTCAAGCTGTTCCTCGGACTGGTCGCCTACGGCGTGTCGATGGTGATGATGCTGCAGTCCGACCTGGGGCTGATGCCGTGGGACGTGCTGCACCAGGGCCTCTCGCTGCAGGGCGGCTGGCCGATGGGCCGGGTCACCATCGCGGTCAGCTTCGCCGTGCTGCTGATGTGGATCCCGATCCGGCAAAAGCCGGGCTTCGGCACGCTGTGCAACGCGATCGTGATCGGGCTGGTGTTCGACCTGGTCAACGGATGGATCGGCGACCGCCTGCTTGACGCTCCGTTCTCGCTGCGGATGGCGCTGCTGGTCGGCGGCATCGTGCTCAACGGCGCCGCGACCGCCGCCTATCTCGGCGCGCATTTCGGCCCCGGCCCGCGCGACGGACTGATGACCGGCCTGGTGCGGCGCACCGGCCGCTCCGTGCGCCTGGTGCGCACGATCATCGAAGGCAGCGTGCTGCTGTCGGGGTTCCTGCTCGGCGGCACGCTGGGGCTGGGCACCGTGGCCTACATGCTGCTGATCGGGCCGTTGATCCAGGCCATGCTGCCGTGGTTCGATCCGCATGCCCGCGTGTCGACGGCCACCGCTGCGCCGTGCGTGGACCGAGCGCCGTAAGGCCGGACAACTCCGGGCAGTCGTTCCGGGCGTAGCGAGGAATCCAGGAAGATCCACGGCGCGATTGGCACGGGACGCAGCGTTCGCATGCCGGCAGCGATGCGCAATCCTTCGTTCGCTACACTCGCCGCATGCACACGCCCGCAGCAGACAAACGCGTCGCCATCCTCACCCCCGACCCCGCCGACGGCACCTACGCCGACGCCTGGCCCGAGGTCCTCGATCGCCTCGCAAACGCCCTCGCCGGCGCGGACGTGGCCGCAACGCCGATCGCGTGGACGGCGCACGTCGACGACTGCGCACGGCTGCAGGAATTCCCGCTCGTGCTGCCGTTGCTCGCCTGGGGCTACCACCTCGACCACGCCCGTTGGCTGCGCGCGTGCCGCACGTGGCAGGACGCCGGCGTGGCGATGGAGAACCCGGCCGACGTGCTGGCGTGGAACTCCGACAAGCGTTATCTCGAAACGCTGCGCGAGCGTGGCATTGCGATTCCCGCGACCACCTGGAGCGACCGCGTCACGCGCGGGCAGATCGACGCGATGCTCGACGAAACCGGCGCCGAATCCCTGATCGTCAAGCCCACCGTCTCCGGCGGCGCGTGGAAGACCCGGCGCCTGCGCCGCGGTGATGCGCTCGACGGCACACCCGACGGCGGCGCGATGATCCAGCCCTACCTGCCGAGCATCGAAACCGAAGGCGAAACCTCGCTGCTGTTCTTCGGCGGCCGGCTCAGCCACGTCGTCAACAAGCGTCCCGTGGCCGGCGACTTCCGCATCCAGGTGCAGTTCGGCGGCCTCTACACCGCCCTGCCGACGCCACCGCCGGGTGCACTCGCCCTGGCCGAACAGACCCTGGCCGCGATCGACGCCCCGCTGCTGTACGCACGCATCGACATGGTCCCCGACGCCGACGGTCGCTGGCTGCTGATGGAAGCCGAACTGATCGAGCCCGATTTCTACCTCGACCACGACCCGCACGCCGGCGCCGGGTTCGTGCAGGCCGTGCAGGCCGGCCTCGCATCGGGCATCGCGCGGAGTTGATGTTTCGCGGGTGATGAGTAGAGCGCAGCGAAACCCATCACCCCCAGCCACCCCGAGAGGTCAAGGATGACCAACTACCGCCGCGCCCACACCCCCGGCGCCACCTGGTTCTTCACCGTCAACATCGCTCGCCGCGACACCACCGTGCTGGTGGAACACATCGCACTCCTGCGCCAGGCGCTGCAACGCGTCCGACGGAAACACCCCTTCTCCATCGACGCCTTGGTCGTTCTGCCCGACCACCTGCACGCCGTGTGGACGCTGCCGCCCGGCGATGCCGGCTACGCCATGCGCTGGCGCCAGATCAAGGGCTGGTTTTCGCGCCACGCTCCCGCTGGCGAGCATCGCAGCGCAAGCCGCATCGCCAAAGGCGAACGCGGGATCTGGCAGCGGCGGTATTGGGAGCATCTGATCCGCGACGAAGACGACCTGCAGCGCCACGTCGATTACATCCACTTCAATCCGGTGAAACATGGACACGTCGCGCGGGCCGTGGATTGGCCGTATTCGACGTTGCATCGGTATGTGGCCAAGGGATGGTTGGCGGAGGATTGGGGTGGGGTCGCAGAGTCCGCCATCGAGGTGGGTGAGCGGGGGTGAGGGGTTTGCGGGGTGATGGGTTTCGCTTCGCTCTACCCATCCTACAAACACCCCGCCGCACGTAGGATGGGTAGAGCGCAGCGAAACCCATCACCCGCAAAGCACCCCGCCGCGATGAAGCCCGGCCTCAGCCCGCGTCGGCGCGGCGTGGCAGCTTCCAGTCGGGGCGCACGTAGTGGCAGGTGTAACCGCCGGGAAGTTTCTGCAGGTAATCCTGGTGCTCCGGTTCGGCCTCCCAGAAATCGCCCGCCGGTTCGACCTGCGTCACCGCCTTGCCCGGCCACAGGCCGGAGGCGTCGACGTCGGCGATGGTGTCGCGGGCCACGCGCTCCTGCCCGGGCGTGGTGAAGAAGATCGCCGAACGGTACGAGGCGCCAAGGTCGTTGCCCTGGCGGTCCCTCGTCGACGGGTCGTGGATCTGGAAGAAGAACTCCAGCAGCTCGCGGTAGCTGATGCGCGCCGGGTCGAACACGATCTCCACCGCCTCGGC
>DATCYC010000144.1:0-4053 GCA_036570525.1 Luteimonas sp. | reverse complement strand
CCGAAGCCATGGCCAAGCCCAGCAGCTGGTCGCTGGACGATTCGGGCAAGATCCTGCGCTATCCGCACGTCAGTCCGAACCAGGATTTCACCGTGAAGGTGTCGGGCGAGCTGTTGGCTGCCGACGGCACCAGGCTCGGCCGCGACGTCGAGCAGCGCGTCCACACCGGGGAACTCGATCCGGCCGTCGGCTTCGCGTCGCAGGGCAGCGTGCTGCCGGCGAAGGAGTCGCGCGGCCTGCCGGTGGTGTCGGTCAACGTCGACGAGGTCGACGTCGAGTTCCTGCGCGTCGATGAAGGGTCGCTGTCGCAATTCTTCAGCGAATACCAGCGCGGCGGGCGTCTCGGCAGCTGGGAGCTCGAGAGGGACTACGGAGACCACGTGCCGCTGTCGAAAATGGCCAAGTCGGTCTATGTGAACCGGTTCGTGCTCGGCGGCAAGCGCAACGAGCGCTCGCTCACCTACCTGCCGGTGCAGAACATCGCCGAACTGCAGGAGCCCGGCCTCTACTTCGCGGTGATGACGCGCCCCGGGCACTTCGAGGACCGGTTCGAGACGGCGTTCTTCACCGTCAGCGATATCGGCCTGCACGCGCGCGCCTACAAGGACAAGCTGTACGTGCACACGGCCTCGCTGCGCGACGGCGGTTCGGTCGGCGGCGTCGAGCTGCAGATCCTGGATCCGCAGGGCGACATCTTCCTCAAGGGCGAGACGGACGGCAACGGCAACGCACTGCTGAACTACACGCTGCAGTCCAACCACGTGTTGGTCGCCAGGCGCGGCAGCGACGTCTCGCTGCTGCCGTTCAACCAGCCGGCGCTGGACCTGTCCGAGTTCGCGGTTTCCGGGCGCGAGTCGGCCTGGTTCGACGTGTTCGCATGGTCCGGCCGAGACCTGTACCGACCCGGAGAGACAGTGCGCGTGTCGGCGCTGTTCCGCGACAACGACGGCAAGCCGGTCGCCGCCAAGGACAAGGGTGCGCAGCCGCTGTTCGTGAGGCTCAAGCAGCCCGACGGCAAGACCTTCGTCGACAGCCGCATCGAGGCCGGCGAGCTGGGCTACTTCCAGTTCGAGAAGGCGATCCCCGTCGACGCGCCGACCGGGCGCTGGCGGGTGGAGTTCCGCACCGATCCGGCGAGCAAGGAAGCGGTCGAGGGCATGACCCTGCGCATCGAGGAGTTCCTGCCCGAGCGCATGAAGCTCGACCTGGCCTCGGCCGACGCCGTGCTCGAGCCGGGCCAGCCGTTCCGCCTCGAAGCCACCGGCGCCTACCTCTACGGCGCACCGGCGGCGGACAACCGCTTCACGGCCAGGCTGGCGGTCGCCGTCGAGCAGCATCCGCTGGAGAAACTGCCGGGCTATTTCTTCGGCGACCCGACGGTGGATTTGCCGAGGGATGCGAAGGACGTCGTCGACGCCAAGCTCGACGCCAAGGGCAAGCTGGTCCAGGACATTCCGCTCCCCGCCGAGGTCAAGCCGGTGACGCCGGTGGCCGTGGTCGTGTCCGGCAGCCTGTACGAGACCGGCGGACGCAGCGTCAACCGTTCGGTCAAGCGGGTGATGTGGCCCGCCGACGCGCTGGTGGGCGTGCGTCCGCTGTTCGACGACGCGGACGGCGCCGACAGCAACGCCAGTGCACGCTTCGAGCTCACCCGCGTGGGCAGCGACGGCAAGCCGCGGCCGGGCAAGGGCCTGGAGGTCACGCTGGTGCGCGAGCATCGCGACTACCACTGGAACTACGACGAGGACGACGGCTGGGACTACGACTTCACCCGCCGTTTCGAGAACGTCGAGAAGAAGACCATCGATTCGGCGCTGGCGGCGGTGCGCTTCGACTTCCCGGTGGAGTGGGGCGAATACCGCGTCGATGTGTTCGATCCGGCGACGAAGCTGACGATGCGCTACCCGTTCCGCGCCGGCTGGAGCTGGAACGACGACAACCGCGGGCTCGACGCGCGCCCGGACAAGGTCAAGCTGTCGCTCGACAAGACCGGCTACCGGTCCGGCGACAAGCTCAAGGTGACGCTCACCCCGCCGCACGCGGGCAAGGGCGTGCTGCTGGTCGAGAGCGACAAGCTGCTGTACGTGCAGGATATCGACGTCAAGGCCGGCGGCAGCAGCTTCGAGATCCCGGTGACCGATGAATGGGAACGCCACGACGTCTACGTCACGGCGCTGGTGTTCCGCGGCGGCAGCGCACCGAGCAAGATCACGCCCGCGCGCGCGGTCGGCGTGGCATGGGTGCCGATGGAGCGCAAGGCGCGTCGCGTCGCGGTCGGGCTCAAGGCGCCGGAGCAGATGCGCCCCGAGCAGCCGATGCGGGTGACGGTGAGCGTGCCGGAGCTTGCCGGCCAGCAGGCGTACGCGACGGTGTCGGCGGTGGATGTCGGCATCCTCAACATCACCCGGTTCCCGGTGCCCGATGCCAACAGGCATTTCTTCGCCCAGCGCCGCCTGGGCGTGGATGCCTACGACCTGTACGGGCGCGTGATCGAGAGCTTCGAGGGCGGCATGGCCAAGCTGCGATTCGGCGGCGACATGGCGCTCGAGGCGCTGCCGCAGGCGCGACGGCCGACGGCGCGGGTGCAGACCGTGGACCTGTTCGCGGGCCCGGTGAAGCTCGATGCGAAGGGCAACGCGCAAATCGACCTGCCCGTTCCCGACTTCAACGGCACGCTGCGCGTCTCGGCGCTGGTGTACTCGGCCGACCGCTACGGCAACCGCGACGTCGAAACCGTGGTGCGCGCGCCGATCGTGGCCGAGGCCAGCCTGCCGCGGGTCCTCGCGCCCGGCGACAAGAGCACGGTCACGCTCGACCTGACCAACTTCACCGGCAAGGCCGGCGACTTCAAGGTAAGGGTGGACGGCATCGGCCCGGTGTCGATCGGCGACAACGTCCGCGACGCGAAGATCGACGTCGAGGCCAAGTCGACGCTGAGCTTCCCGCTCACCGCGAAGGAGGGCTACAGCACCGCCAACGTGCGCGTGCGGGTGGAGGGCAACGGCTTCAAGGTTGACCGCCGCTACGACCTGCCGGTGAGGCCGGCATGGCCGGGCGTGCTGCGTGCGCGCACGCAGGTGCTCGACCAGCTCGCCGCGGTGTCACTCGGCAGCGGCTTCGCAAGCGGCCTGATGCCCGGCTCGGTCAATGCGCGGATGACGGTCAGCGCGATCCCGCCGATCCCGTTCGCCAGCGCCCTGCAGGGCGCTCTGAACTATCCCTACGGCTGCGCCGAGCAGACCGCGAGCAAGGGCTATGCGGCGCTGGAACTGGATCCGGCCACGGCGAAGATGCTCGGCGCCACCGGCATGGATGCCGAAAAGCGCCAGGCGCGCATGGAGGGCGCGCTCGGCCGCCTGGCATCGATGCAGGTCAGCTCCGGCCACTTCTCGATGTGGGGCAACGACAGCTATGTCAGCCCGAACCTGACGCCGTACATCGTCGAGTTCCTGCTCGACGCGCGCGATGGCGGTTTCATGGTTCCCGACAGCGTGCTGCAGAAGGCGTTGAAGCGGCTCAACGAGGACCTGCTGGCTGGCGGCAACGAGTTCTACGGCCGCGACCACCGTTCGCACCTGAAGTTCGCCTACCAGGCGCACGCCGGCTACGTGCTCGCGCGGGTCAACCGCGCGCCGCTGGGCACGCTGCGCGCGCTGTACGACAACGAGCGCAAGAAGACGCTGACCGGACTGCCGCTGGTGCACCTGGGCCTGGCGCTGGCGATGCAGGGCGACAGGACCCGCGGCGAGAAGGCGATCGCCGAAGGCTTCGCGTTCAAGGGCGACCGCCCCGGCTATCTCGGCGACTACGGCAGCCCGATGCGCGACACCGCGCTGATGATCGCACTGACCCACGAGCGCGGCTTCGCGAAGCCGGAGTACGACGCGCGCGCGGTCGACCTGGGCCGCGAGATCGATGCCCGCCGCAACCGCGGCTGGTTGTACATGAGCACGCAGGAGCAGGTGGCGCTGGTGCGGCTGGGCAAGGCGCTGATGGCCGGGCAGGACAAGCGCGTGTCCGGTACCTGGCACGTGGGCGACGGAGAGGAAGCGG
>DATCYC010000143.1:0-4185 GCA_036570525.1 Luteimonas sp. | reverse complement strand
CGCAGGCGATCGTCGTACCTGTCCACCAGCCGGGTCGCACCGGTGGCGCGATACAGCGCCACCAGGTTGCCCAGGGCGCCGATGTTGTCGCGCTCCAGGTCCAGCGCGTGGAGATAGGCCCGTTCCGCGGCATCGTGCCGGCCCGAGCGCAGCTCGATCACGCCGGCGTTGCTCCAGATCATCGCGCTGTCCGGGTCCAGCGACAGCGCCGTGGCGATTTCGGTTGCCGCACCCGTCATGTCGCCGCGCTGCAGGTTCTCGACCGCGTTGTTGTTGTGCAGCAGGGCCGCGAGCTGTGCGTCGGAAATCCGCCGCGGCCTGCGTTCGGCCACGACCGAACGCCACCCCACGTCGACGGTGTATTGCTGGCGGTTGGCATCGATGCCGGCCTTCACGTGCTTCGCGCGCATGAGGGTGTCGTCGACCAGGCGCATCGCGAGCGTGTCCCCGGACATCTGCGCGTAGGCGTCGACCCCCGCCGCCCGCGCCAGGGCGATGAACATCATGGTGAACGACAGGCAGTTCACCTCGCGCCGCGCGTAGCTTTCGGCGATTCCGTAGGTGGGTTGTTCCAGGTAGTGCAGGGCAAGGCCGTCTTCGGCGACCATGAACTCGAACAGCCGCCGCACGCGGTCGATCTCGGAGGCGTTGTCCAGCTCCAGCGCCGGCAGTGCCTGTCGCAGCCCATCGGGCAGGGCCATCGCGGCCTGCACCTGCGCTTCCCGCGCCGGCTCGCCTGGAGTCGCCGGCCCGGCGTGGCCGGCGCCCGCCAGGGTGATCAGCAGCATGAACAGCGCGGCCCGGAACATGGCCCCTCCTGCGTGGAGCCCGGTTCGCTCCACGTCACAGCGATGACCGGCAGTATGCGCCGCCCCCGCCGGGTGGTGCATCCGGCGCTTGCGGATTCGGTCGCCGAAATCGGGCATCTCCGGCCGTGACAGGGGGTGGGGTGGCGGGCGGGAAGTGTTGCAACGCAGCAGGCCGCCCCGGAAACGATACTGTTCCGGGCGGTGGCGTATGGATACACTGTGGCGATGACGTCGATCACAACGGCACCGGCATCCGACAAGCCGGAACGCAAGGGGCGCCTGAGCGCCGAGGACTGGGCCCAGGCCGCGCTCGATCTGATCGCCGAAAACGGCGTGGCGGCCGTCGCGGTCGAGCCGCTGGCGCGGCGGCTGGGCGTGACCAAGGGCAGCTTCTACTGGCACTTCCCGTCCCGCGACGCGCTGCTGCAGGCCGCGCTGGAGCGTTGGGAGAGCGTCGAACAGGAGGCCGTGTTCGGTACCCTGGAAACCATCCCCGATCCGCGCGAGCGCCTGCGCAACCTGTTCCAGCTGGTCGCGCACGAGGCCAAGTCGCACGTGATCTACAGCGCGCTGCTCAAGGCGCTCGACCACCCGGCCGTGCAGCCGGTGATGGAGCGCGTCTCCGAGCGTCGGCTCGAATACCTGACCGCCTCCTTCCGCCAGGCCGGCCTTGGCCGCAGCGATGCCCAGCACCGCGCGCGCCTGGCGTACGCGGCCTACGTCGGTTTCCTGCAGCTGCAGCTGCAGCTGCAGCAGTCGCGTCCGCCGCGCGAGGAGTTCGAAGCCTACGTCGAACACATGATGGCGACCCTGATTCCCCCCCTTCCCCGGCACGAGGCCAACTGATGAACGCAAATCCCATTCCTTCCCCGTCTCCGAGCTCGCTGGAGGCCCTGAATGACTGGGTCGCGGACGTCGCGGCGCTCACCAGGCCCGACCGGATCCACTGGTGCGACGGCAGCGATGCCGAATTCGACGCACTGGTCGCGGCCATGCAGGCCGACGGCACCCTGCTGCCGCTCAACCACGACACCCATCCGGGCAGCTGGCTGCACCGCTCCGACCCGGACGACGTCGCTCGCGTCGAGCACCTGACCTTCGTCTGCCACGAGAAGGAAGCCGACGCCGGCCCCAACAATCACTGGATGGCGCCGGCCGAAGCGCACGCGAAGGTCGATGCGCTGTTCGACGGCTGCATGCGCGGCCGCACGATGTACGTGATCCCGTACTGCATGGGGCCGATCGATTCACCGCTGTCGCGCTGCGGCGTGGAGATCACCGACTCGCCGTACGTGGTCGCCAACATGCGCCTGATGACGCGCATGGGCGCCGCCGCGCTGGCGCGGATCGAGCGCGAGGGGCGGCTTCAGGGCGGCGTGTTTGTGCGCGGCCTGCACTCGACCGGCGAACTGGATCCGAACCGCCGCTACATCATGCATTTCCCAGACGAGCTGAGCATCAAGTCCTACGGCTCTGGCTACGGCGGCAACGCGCTGCTGGGCAAGAAGTGCCACGCCCTGCGCATCGCCTCGCACCAGGCGCGCAACGAGGGCTGGCTGGCCGAACACATGCTGATCGTCGGCATCGAGAACCCGCAGGGCGAGACCCACTACGTTGCCGCCGCCTTCCCCAGCGCCTGCGGCAAGACCAACCTGTCGATGCTGATTCCGCCGGACGCCTATCGCGAGAAGGGCTGGAAGGTGTGGACGGTGGGCGACGACATCTGCTGGATGCGCCCGGGCGAGGACGGCCGGCTGTACGCGATCAACCCGGAGGCCGGTTACTTCGGCGTGGCGCCGGGCACGTCGGCCAAGTCGAACCCGAACGCGCTGGCCTCGATCCAGCGCGACACCATCTTCACCAACGTCGCCGTCACCGACGACAACCAGCCGTGGTGGGAAGGCCTGGACGACCGCGTGCCGGTCAAGGACTGGCAGGGCCGCGACTACGTGGCCGGCAATGGCAAGGCCGCGCACCCCAACTCGCGTTTCACCGTGAGCGCGAAGCAGTGCCCGTCGTACTCGCCGCAGGCCGAGGCCGCGCAGGGCGTGCCGATTTCGGCGATCGTGTTCGGCGGCCGCCGCGCGTCGCTGGTGCCGCTGGTGTTCGAGGCCCGCGACTGGGCCCACGGCGTGCTGGTCGGCGCCTCGATGGGCTCGGAGACCACCGCCGCGGCCACCGGCCAGGTCGGCGTGATGCGCCGCGACCCGATGGCGATGAAGCCGTTCTGCGGCTACAACTTCGCCGACTACTTCGGCCACTGGCTGTCGTTCGACAAGCCCGGCGCGAAGCTGCCGAAGGTGTTCCACGTCAACTGGTTCCGCAAGGGCGACGACGGCAGCTTCCTGTGGCCGGGCTTCGGCGACAACCTGCGCGTTCTGGAATGGATGATCGGCCGGGTGAAGGGCGAGGCCGGCGCGATCGACACCCCGATCGGCGCGCTGCCGCGGCCGGAAGACCTGGACCTGGCGGGCGTCGAGCTGACCGACGAGGCGCGCGAGAAGCTGTTCGGCTTCGAACGCGGCGCCTGGAGCGGTGAATTCGAGGGCATTGGCGAGTACCTCGCCGGCTACGGCGCGCGGATGCCGGAGGCGCTGCAGGCGGAGCAGCGGCGCATCGCCGCTGACCTGGAGCCGTCGGCGTAGCCTTGCCCCCCGAACCCGTAGGAGCGCACTCGGGCGCGACCGCCTTCCCCGGCAACCCATCGCGCCCAAGTGCGCTCCTACAAAACCTGGATGCTCCCTACGCCGGCTTGCTTGCGGTCAGCGTCCAGCCCATGAGCAGGCCGTTGTCGTGGTGGATGGGGGCGTGGACGGTATCGGCCAGGCCGTGGTGGCGCAGGCGGGTGGCGAAGGCTTCCAGCCTTTCGGCGTCCATCGCGCATTCGCATAGTTCGGCGTAGCGAAGGCGGGCGTCGGCGAGGTTGTCGCGGTAGCTGCGGACCAGGGCCAGCACGTCTTCCGTCGGGCGGTCCTTCAGCGAGGCCAGTGCCTGCGCGGAGAAGCTGCGTGCCTCTTCCAGCAGGTCGGGGAAGGGGCTCGCCGCTGCCTCGGCGGCGAGCGATTGCATGCCGCGGTTGAAGGCGTCGCGGGCGCGGTGGGCGCTGGTGTCGTCGCGCAGGGCTTCGCGGCCTTCGGCGGTGGTGGCTTGCCTGATCCAGGGGGCGATGGCTTCGAGGTCGTCCAGGAAGCCCGCCGGCCGCAGCAGCCAGTCGGCCAGGCGCAGCTCCTCGCGCGCCACCTGCGCCAGTCGCGAGTCGGCGTGGTGCAGCAGCAGGGCGACGCGGCCATCGGGGGCGAGCACGCGTGCCACCTCGGGCGTGGTGCGGACGTCGTCGCAGTACTCGATGCCGTACTGGCTGGTGACCAGGTCGAAC
>DATCYC010000142.1:0-10158 GCA_036570525.1 Luteimonas sp. | reverse complement strand
CTTGTCGCCGGGGAGTTTCCAGGCCTGCCAGTTGCCGGTCGCCGGTTCGTAGCGGCTGAGCTGGCCTGAATTCCATTCGCTGACCCACAGCCGTCCGTGGCTGTCAGGCCAGACGCGCCGTGCGCCCTGCCCCGGCGTCGGCGACTCGACGACCGTCGCCTTGCCGCTTTCCGTATCGATGCGCGCGATGTGGTTGCCGGCGAGCGAGGCGTACCAGACCTGGCCTGACGGCGTGGTCGCGATGCCGTAGGGGCCGCGGCCACGCGGTGCGTCCCAGACGTCCACCTTGCCGGTGTCGGGATCGACGCGGCCGTAGATGCCGTTCTGGCCGGTGAACCAGAGCTTGCCGTTGCCGTCGAAGGTCGCGGTGTTGAGGTTGGCGTTGCCGCGCTCGCCGGGCAAGGGATAGCGCTTGACGGCATGAGTCTGCGGATCGACGCGGACGATCGCGTTGAGCCCGCCGTCGGTGATCCATGGCGCACCGTCCGGTCCCACGATCACGCCGTGCGGCGCGGAGCCGTCGCCGAGCGGGATGTGCAGCGTCTTGCCGGTTTGCGGATCGAGTCGGCCCAACGCGCCCTGGTGCTGCGCGGTGTACCAGACCGGCCCGCCCGGCGCGGGATCGGGTGCGACGTCGTGCGGATGGGAGCCGGCCGGGACGGAATAGACCTGCCGGGTCACCTCGGCCGCCGCTGTCGTGGCGACCACCGGCAGGAACAGGATGCCGAGGACGGCCACCATGCGTCGATGCCACGTGTTCGCGCGCCACTTCGCCATCACCGCACCTTCCCGAAAGACGTGCCTGCGAGTGTGCCCGTGGCGGCGTTAAGTCTGCGGCCACGGTCGCACCGCATCGCTCATGTCATGCGTAACGCGAGAAATGCATGGCAACCGTTTGATACAAAAGACAACTGTGCCGATCACGTCGGCCGTCGTCGGCCGTCGTGGGGCGTCACCCGGGTCGAGACGAAGGTGGCGGTCGGGATCTGTCGGTGTCGAAGAAGTCGGCGCTGCGGAGGTGCGCTCACTCCCACTCGATCGTCGCAGGCGGCTTGCCGCTGATGTCGTAGACCACGCGCGAGACGCCGCGGACCTCGTTGATGATGCGGTTGGAGACGCGGCCGAGGAAGTCGTACGGCAGGTGCGCCCAGTGCGCGGTCATGAAATCGATGGTTTCCACCGCGCGCAGCGCGATCACCCACTCGTAGGCGCGTGCGTCGCCGACCACGCCGACCGACTTCACCGGCAGGAACACCGCGAACGCCTGGCTGGTCTTGTCATACAGGTCGGCCTTGCGCAGCTCCTCGATGAAGATCGCGTCCGCGCGCGCGAGCAGTTCGGCGTATTCGGGCTTCACCTCTCCGAGGATGCGCACGCCCAGGCCGGGGCCCGGGAACGGATGCCGGTAGACCATCTCGCGCGGCAGGCCGAGTTCGACGCCCAGGCGGCGGACCTCGTCCTTGAACAGTTCGCGCAGCGGCTCGACCAGGCCCAGCTTCATGTGCTCGGGCAGCCCGCCGACGTTGTGATGGCTCTTGATGACGTGGGCCTTGCCGGTCCGGCTGCCGGCCGACTCGATCACGTCCGGGTAGATCGTGCCCTGTGCCAGCCACTTCGCGTTGGCCAGCTTGCCGGCCTGTTCGTCGAAGATCTCCACGAACAGGTTGCCGATGATCTTGCGCTTGGCTTCCGGATCGGCGACGCCCTTGAGCTTGTCGAAGTAGCGATCGCGCGCGTCGACGCGGATCACGCGCACGCCCATGTGCTCGGCCATGGTCGCCATCACCTGGTCGCCTTCCTGCCAGCGCAGCAGGCCGGTGTCGACGAATACGCAGGTCAGCTGGTCGCCGATCGCCCTGTGCAGCAGCGCGGCAACGACCGACGAATCGACGCCGCCCGAGAGGCCGAGGATCACTTCGTCCGAACCGACCTGCTCGCGCACGCGCGCAACCTGGTCGTCGATGATGTGGGCCGCCGTCCACAGCGTCTCGCAGCCGCAGATGTCGACCACGAAGCGGCGCAGCATGGCCTGCCCGGATTTCGTATGCGTGACCTCCGGGTGGAACTGCACGCCGTACCAGCGCCGCTCGTCGTTGGCGAAGGCGGAGACCGGCACCCGCTCGGTGCGCGCGGTGACGGTGAAGCCGGGCGGCGCCTTCGACACGTGGTCGCCGTGGCTCATCCACACGTCCAGCCGCGGAGGCGCGCCGGGATGGTCCTCCAGCCCTTCGAACAGGCGGTCGGCGGCAACCAGCGTCACCTCGGCGTGGCCGTATTCGCGCGCATCCGCGGCCTCGGTCTCGCCGCCGAGCTGCCTGGCCATCGTCTGCATGCCGTAGCAGATGCCGAGCAACGGAAGGCCGCTGTCGAACACCTGCTGCGGCGCGGTGGGCGCACCCTGCACCGTGGTCGACTCCGGACCGCCGGACAGGATGATGCCCTTTGGCGCGAACGTCGCGATCTCGTCCGGGTCGTGGTCCCAGGCCCAGACTTCGCAGTAGACGCCCAGCTCGCGGATGCGACGCGCGATCAGCTGCGTGTACTGCGCGCCGAAGTCGAGGATGAGGATTTTGTCGGCATGGAGCCGGGATTCGGGATTGGGGATTCGGGATTCGGAAACGCTCGCCATACTTCCTCGCAGCACCTGTGTTGCCTTGTCCAATCCCGAATCCCCAATCCCGAATCCCGCGCGCCGGCGTCAGCCGGCGCGGTAGTTCGGCGGTTCCTTCGTGATCTGCACGTCATGCACGTGGCTCTCGCGCTGGCCGGCACCGGTGATCTTCACGAACTGCGGCCGCGTGCGCATGTCCTCGACGGTGGCGCAGCCGACGTAGCCCATGGTCGCGCGCAGGCCGCCGGCGAGCTGGTGCACCACGCCGCTCAGCGGGCCGCGGTACGGCACGCGACCTTCGATGCCTTCGGGCACGAGCTTGTCGGCGTCGCTGCTGTCCTGGAAGTAGCGATCCTTGGACCCCTTTTCCATCGCCGCCAGCGAACCCATGCCGCGGTAGCTCTTGTAGCTGCGGCCCTGGTAGAGCTCGGTCTCGCCGGGCGTTTCCTCGGTGCCGGCGAACAGGCCGCCGATCATCACCGTCGACGCGCCGGCCACCAGCGCCTTGCCGATGTCGCCCGAATAGCGGATGCCGCCGTCGGCGATCAGCGGGATGCGGTCCTGCAGCGCTTCGGCGACCATGTCGACCGCGGTCACCTGCGGCACGCCCACGCCCGCCACCACGCGCGTGGTGCAGATCGAGCCGGGGCCCACGCCGACCTTTACCGCGTCCGCGCCGGCGTCCATCAATGCGAGCGCCGCGTCGCCGGTGACGATGTTGCCACCGACCACCTGCAGCTTCGGGTAGGTCTTCTTGGCCCAGGCGACGCGGTCGAGCACGCCCTGCGAATGTCCATGCGCGGTGTCGACGATGACCACGTCCACGCCGGCTGCGGCCAGCAGTTCGATGCGCTTCTCGGTGTCACCACCAACGCCGACCGCGGCGCCGACCAGCAGGCTTTCCGAGGCATCCTTGGCGGCATCGGGATTGTCGTGCGCCTTCTGGATGTCCTTGACGGTGATCAGGCCGCGCAGCTCGAAGCCGTCGTTGACCACCAGCACCTTCTCGATGCGGTGCTTGTGCAGCAGCTGCAGCACTTCCTCTTCACTGGCACCCTCGCGCACGGTGACCAGGCGCTCCTTGCGGGTCATCACGTTGCGCACCGGGTCGTCGAGCTTGGTCTCGAAGCGCATGTCGCGGCCGGTGACGATGCCCACCAGGTGGCCGCCATCGACCACCGGCACGCCGGAAATGTTGCGCGCGCGGGTGAGCTTGAGCACCTCGCCGATGGTGGTCTGCGGGCCGACGGTGAACGGTTCGCGGATCACGCCGGCTTCGAAGTTCTTGACCCGCGCGACCTCCTCGGCCTGGCGCTCGGCGCTCATGTTCTTGTGGACGATGCCGATGCCGCCGAGCTGGGCCATGGCGATGGCCAGGCGGGATTCGGTGACCGTATCCATCGCCGCCGAAATGATCGGCATGTTCAGGCGCAGGTCGCGGGTCAACCGGGTGGCGAGCGAGACATCCTTGGGCAGGACGGTCGAGTGCGCCGGAACGAGGGAAACGTCGTCGTAGGTAAGTGCTTCAGCCTGGATGCGCAGCATGGCAGTGCCGGTGGGGTGAAGCACGGCATTGTATCGCGAATGGGGGGCGATCCGGAGGGGTTGGCGCCCTGCCGCAGCCCTGCAGGAGCGGCTTCAGCGGCGAGCTTCTTCTGGACGCGCCCGGGGAACCCGAAAGCTCGCGGCTGAAGCCGCTCCTGCAAGAGCCAGGGCGTCAGCCCGCGTCCTCCGCCTCGGCCGCTTCCAGCGTGTTCTGCATCAGCGTGGCCACGGTCATCGGCCCCACCCCGCCCGGCACCGGGGTGATCCAGCTGGCCCGCTTCGCGGCCTCGGCGAAGCCGACGTCGCCTACCAGGCGGCCATCGTCGAGCCGGTTGATGCCGACGTCGATCACCACCGCGCCCGGCTTCACCCAGTCGCCGGGGATCAGCCCGGGGCGGCCGACGGCCACCACCAGGATGTCGGCCTCGCCCACGTGCCGGCGCAGCACATCCGGCGGGGTGAACTTGTGGCAGGCGGTGGTGGTGCAGCCGGCGATCAGCAGCTCCAGCGCCATCGGCCGGCCGACGTGGTTGGACACGCCCACGATCGTCGCGCTCTGCCCGCGCACCGGCCTGTCGGTGTAGGCCAGCAGCGTGGTGATGCCGCGCGGCGTGCAAGGTCGCAGGCCGAACTGGCGCAGCGCCAGGTGGCCGACGTTCTCCGGGTGGAAGCCGTCGACATCCTTGCGCGGGTCGATGCGGTGGATCAGGCGGGTTGCGTCGGGGATGCCCGGCAGTGGCAGCTGCACGAGGATGCCGTGCACGGCCGGGTCGGCGTTCAGGTGATCGATCAGGGCCAGCAGCTCGGCCTCGCTGGCGCCGTCGGGGAAGTCATGGTCGAAAGCCTGGATACCGACCTTCTGCGCCGCCCGGCGCTTGTTGCGCACGTAGGACTGCGAAGCCGGGTCGGCGCCCACCAGCACCACGGCCAGCCCCGGCCGCCGCTTGCCCGCCGCCAAGCGCGCATCGACCTGCACCTTGAGCGAGTCGAGCAGGTCCTCGGCGATGCCCTTGCCGTCGAGGATGCGGGCGTGGTGCTGTCCTGCCATGCGGGTTGGGTCTGCGTGCGGCGAAGCAGGTATTGTCCCCGATTCCACCATTCCCGCGCGAATCATCCCCCACGCGAGGCACGACATGACCGACCACGACACCGCCGCCGATACCACGGCGATCGAAGCCGCCGCGTTCCGGCGCCTGCTGCAGCACCTGGCGCGCGACCGCGCCGACGTGCAGAACATCGACCTGATGATCGGCGCCGGCTTCTGCCGCAACTGCCTCGCCGACTGGTACCGCGAGGCGGCGGAGGCCCGCGGCCTGGTGATGACGAGGGACGAAGCGCGCAAGGCGATCTACGGCGAGCCGTTCGCGCAGTGGAAGGCGAAGCACCAGCGCGAGGCGACGCAGGAACAGCTGGCGGCATTCGCCGCACTGCAGTCCGGCAAGGGCTGAGCGCGCTGCGCTAGAGGCGCTCCGGCGTGCCGGCCGGACAGCGCGGGATGCTGGAGCCGACGACGCAGTTCACGCAGCACTTGCCCGGCGAGGCCGGCGGTGGGGGCACGGGCCGTACCGGCGCCGGCGTGCCGGCCGGGCAGCGCGGGATGCCGGAGCCGACGACGCAGTTTACGCAGCACTGCGGCTCCGGCTGCGGCTGCGACATCGTCGTCGGCGCCATCGGCATGGCCGGCGGCAGGAGCGCCAGCTGCTGCGTCGGCTTGAGTTGCAGCAGCACTGCCCAGTCCTGGCGGCTGGCGTTGCAGGCCGATGGAGCGTCCGGCGAACACGCGGGCGCTCCCGGCGAGCGCATCGGCAGGTCGGCGAACTGGCCGCCGGGCGTGAGCCGCAGCAGTCGCATCGTCACCCCGTCGAGGACGTTGCCGCCGACCAGGTAGGCAATCCCGTCGTTGTCGGGATTGGCCGCGACCACGATGTCGCAGTGCATGCCCAGCCCGGACTCGTTGCTGCTCAGCAGCCCGGCCAGGCCGCCGAAGCCATAGATGCGCGCGGCGACGCGCACGTAGCACAGCAGGTCCCCGGGCTGCGGACGCGCTGATGCGGGATTCGCCACCTGGTAGGCATTGCCGGACGGGTCGCGATAGGCGTCGCGCACGTAGTTCACGTGGCTGGCCGAACCGTTGAAGCCCGGCACCTGCGCGCGCCGCATCACCCAGGAGACGAAGGTGGCCGACCAGGGCGTGTCGATGACGAACGCGCGGCACGACGGCGAAACGTACCGGTTCATGCCGGCGTAGCCGCAGTCGCTGGCGCCCGGTCGCCCGGACGCGCTTCCCAGCAGACCGCTGCTGCGCCAGTACTCCACCACCCGCAGCCACGCCGGCTGGCCGTTGGCGAGCAGCCCGGTCTCGGCTTCGCGCACGTGCGAGCCGGCATGGCGGCCGTCGAGGTCGATGAAGGGGCGGTACCAGAGCTGGTGTTCCTCGCAGGCCGCCGCGGCGATGCGCGTGGCCACCACGGGCGAGCCGGCCTGTGCGCGCAGCAAGGGGCATGGGTCGGCGGCGGCGGCCTGCATCGGCAAGGCCAGCACGAGCCATGACACACAGGCGAACAGGAATTTCGTTACGTGGGCTGCCGTCATTGCCGCCTGTATCCTGCTGGCCAGCGCGCAGCCTAATGCAGGCCGTCGACGCTTTCGTTCACGCCATGACGACCTTGTGGGAGCGGCTTCAGCCGCGAGGTCTGGGCATCTCGATCCCGAAAAAGCTCGCGGCTGAAGCCGCTCCCACAGGATTGCCACAGGGTTCGCGCCTGCACGGGCTGCGGAGGTCAGGCGCTGCCGCAGAACGCGGCGTAGTCGATGTAGCCCGGGAACGGGCGGCCGCGTGCGCACAGCGGGCAGTCGGGATCCGGCGGCAGCCGGGTTTCGCGGAAGCGCATCGACAGCGCATCGAAGTGCAGCAGCCGCCCGGTGAGCGGTTCGCCCACGTGCAACAGCAGCTTGAGTACCTCGGTGGCCTCCAGCATCCCGATCACGCCGGGCAGCACGCCCAGCACGCCGGCTTCGCTGCAGTTGGGCGCGGCCTCCGGCGGCGGCGGTTCGGGGAACAGGCAGCGATAGCACGGCGCCACGCCGCGCTGGCGGCCGGCGTCGAACACGCTCACCTGGCCCTCGAACCGGTGCACCGCGCCGTACACCAGCGGCTTGCCGAGCTTTACGCAGGCGTCGTTGAGCAGGTAGCGCACCGGGAAGTTGTCGGCGCCGTCGAGGACCACGTCGACGTCCTCCAGCAGCCGTTCGACGTTGGCCGAGGTCACGCGTTCGGCCACCGTTTCGAGTTCGACTCGCGGGTTCAGCGCCGACAGCCGCGTCTCGGCCGAGTCGACCTTGGGCATGCCGATGTCGGCATCGGCGTGCAGGATCTGGCGCTGCAGGTTGCTGCGGTCGACCACGTCGTCGTCGGCGATGCGCAGGTGGCCGACGCCGGCGGCGGCAAGATAGAACGCGGCCGGCGACCCGAGCCCGCCGGCACCGATCATCAGCACGCGCGCCAGCTCCAGCCGCCGCTGCCCGCGCATGCCGATCTCCGGCAGCAGCAGGTGGCGCGAGTAGCGGTCGTGGAAGTCGTGGTCGATTTCGACGTCGGTCTCCGGCCGGGTCAGCGGGAAGCCGTCCGCCGTCCAGCGCAGCGTGCCGCCGCGCACCGAGACGACGTTGCGGTAGCCAAGGCGCTGCAGCACCTCGGCGGCGAGCATCGAGCGCCCGCCGCTCTGGCAGATCAGCATCAGCTCGGTGTCGTGGTCGTCGAAGTGGAAGGTCGGGTCTTCCTCGAGTTCCGCCCGCGCGATGCCGCGCGCGCCCTCGGCCATGCCCAGCTCGCGCTCGTGGTCCTCGCGCACGTCGACCAGCACCGCACCCTGGGATTGCCGCAGGTGTGCTTCGTGGGGAGTGATCTCGGGAGTCGCCATAAGGCGATTATCGCGGAAAAAACCGGCGGCGTCGGCGGGCAGCTGTGTTCCATCGCCGGGTTCGACCGCCGGTCGGGTGCCCGCAACGAGGATCCTTGCAGGAGCGGCTTCAGCCGCGAGTTCCTGGTCCCGCCGCGACGGTCGGGAAAAGCTCGCGGCTGAAGCCGCTCCTGCAAAAGCCGGCGCAAGCCGGATCAGGCCGGGTCAATACGGAACCACCACGACCACCGCGCCGGCCGGATACTCGCGCGCGCCCTCCCCCAGCACGATCAGCGCGTCCGAATCGGCCGCCGCGCGCATGCGGTGCGAGCCGTCTGCGGGGTTGGGTTCGACTTCCAGGCCGCCGTCCGCGCGCGAGCGCAGTTGCCCGCGCAGGAACTCGAGCCGCTCGTGCACCTTGTTCCACGGCGCGGCCAGGCGCGCGTGCCACTGCGGGCGCGGCGCCCTGCCCTGCAGTTGGTCCAGCAGCGGCCGCGCGAGCGCCAGGTACGTCGCCAGCACCGATACCGGGTTGCCCGGCAGGCACAGGAACAGCGCGTCGCCGAGCCTGCCCCCGCTTGCGAACAGCACCGGCATCCCGGGCTTCATCCGTACTTTCCAGAAATGGACCTCGCCCTGCGCCTGCAGCAGCGCCGGGATGTGGTCCTTCTCGCCGGCCGAGACCGCGCCGCAGGTCAGCACCACGTCGAAGGCGTTGCCGGCGTGGCGCAGCGCGGACTCCACCTGCGCCGGATCGTCGGGCAGCGTCGGCCATGCCACCGGTTCGAGGCCGTCGGCGCGCAGCAGGCCCATCAACTGTTCGCGGTTGGAGTTGTAGATCTGCCCCGGTGCGAGCGGCAGGCCCGGCTCGACCAGCTCGTCGCCGGTGGTGAACACGGCAACCGTGGGGCGTCGCGCGACTTCGAGTTCGGCCAGTCCCTGCGACGAGGCGAGCGCAATGCGGGTCGGGATCAGCGCGCCGCCGGCTTCGAGCACGCGTTCGCCGGCCCGCGTGTCCTCGCCCGTCCGGCGCACGTGCTGGCCGGGCTTCGGCGCCACATGGACGACGACGCGATCGCCTTCGAGCCGGGTGTTCTCCTTCATCACCACCGTATCCGCGCCCGCCGGCAGCGGCGCGCCGGTGGTGATGCGCACGCACTGGCCCGCGTCGACGCCAAGTTCGAGCGTGTGGCCGGCGAACTGCTCGCCGACCAGCTGCAGCGTGGTTTCTTCTTCGCCGTGCAGGTCCGCGTGACGCAGGGCGAAACCGTCCATGGCGGAGTTGTCGAACGGCGGCTGCGCGATCCCGGCCACCACTTCGCTCGCGAGGACGTGGCCGTGCGCGCGTGCCAGCGCGATGCGCTCGACCGGCATGCGGTGCGCTTGCGCAACGCGCTCGATGATCGCGTGCGCCTGGTCGAAGGAAATGCGGGTCGGGAACATGTGCAGCCGTCCTGGTCAGGGCGTGATGCCGGCGACGGCAAGGTCGTCGGGCGTGTTGAGGTTGCCGAAACGCAGGCCGGCAAGGCGCACCGGCATCATGCCCATGCGAGCCTGCAGCGCATGTACGGCAAAGTCGCCGGACGCCACGGTCTTTGCCACTTCGGTGCGCAGGATTTCGACGGGCCACAGCGCGACCAGTGGCTGGGGGCCGTCGTCGTCCTCGGCCCATGCGCCGCCCGGGCCGGCCGCGCGCAGGCTGAGGACCAGGCAGTCGTTCACGTCGACCACGTCCACCGGCACCGTCAGCAGCCACGGCGTCTGGCACGCGGCGGCCAGCGCTTCGATCCCGCCGAGCGGGCCGATGTCCGCGATGCGGTCGTGGATCGCGCGCAATCCGTGCGACAGGTAGTGGTCGGCGTTGCGGTTGGCGCTGACGAGGGTGGCGACGACTTCCGGCGCGAGCCGCCGTGCCAGCGCCAGCACCAGCGGCTTGCCGGCGCGCTCCAGCCAGGCCTTGTCGCGCCCGCCCAGGCGCGTGGCGCGGCCGCCGGCGAGGATGCCGAGGGTGATGGCGTCGTGCGGGGCGGGAACGAACTGCGCGGTCATGGCGAGCGGAACTGCCGGCGGGAAGAGTGGGCAGGATAAGCCTTCGCCGGCTGC
>DATCYC010000141.1:0-4621 GCA_036570525.1 Luteimonas sp. | reverse complement strand
GTGCGCCTCGCCCGACTGGTGGGTGCTGAGGGTTTCGAACCCCCGACCCTCTCCGTGTAAAGGAGACGCTCTACCGCTGAGCTAAGCACCCGGTGCCTGGCTGTTGCCGGCGAGAACATCCACCGGCAGGCGGGCCGCTCAGTTTACGGCATCCTTCAGCGCCTTGCCAGCCTTGAAGGCAGGATTTTTTGCGGCGGCGATCTGGATTTCCTCGCCGGTGCGCGGGTTGCGGCCGGTCCGGGCGGCGCGGGCGCGCACGTCGAAGGTACCGAAGCCGATCAGGTTGACGCTCTCGCCGGCCTTCAGGGCTCCGGTGATCGAACCGACCACGGCATCGAGTGCGCGACCGGCGTCTGCCTTGGACAGACCGGAGCTTGCGGCGACGGCTTCGACTAGTTCGTTCTTGTTCATTGGACTGGAAACTCCCTGTGCGGACATCGTCCGCTCGATGATGATGGCCGGATTCCCCCTGCGCACCGCGCAGGCTTGCCGGGCCGCTTGGACCAGACGCAAGTACGTTTGCTGCTTCGTGGTTGTCGTCGTTTATACCAGCGGGGTATGGGGCGCGCAACACGAAAAAACCGCGGAAAACGCCGGGCTTCCGTGCATTTTCAGGGCAAACCGGAAAACGTCAATGCTTGACATCCAGCGGTGCGGAGGGCTTGTCCGCCTTCCGCCGCACCTCTTCCACGCCCTCGGCGACGACCTTGGGGGCGAGCGGCCGTTCGAGTGCCAGGTCGAGCACCTCGTCGATCCACTTCACCGGCACGATCTTCATCGTCTCGGTGACGTTCTTCGGGATGTCGGCGAGGTCCTTGCGGTTCTCCTCCGGGATGATCACGGTGCGGATGCCTCCGCGCAGCGCCGCCAGCAGCTTCTCCTTGAGCCCGCCGATCGCCGTGACCTTGCCGCGCAGGGTGATCTCGCCGGTCATCGCCACGTCGGCGCGCACCGGCACCTTGGTCAGGGTCGACACCAGCGAGGTCGCCATGGCGATGCCGGCGCTCGGCCCGTCCTTCGGCGTGGCGCCGTCGGGCACGTGCACGTGCACGTCGAGCTTCTGCAGGAAGTCCAGCTCGATGCCCAATCGGTCCGTGCGCGCGCGCACCACCGACAGCGCCGCCGAAGCCGACTCCTTCATCACGTCGCCGAGCTGGCCGGTCAGGATCAGGTTGCCCTTGCCGGGCACGAGCGTGGATTCGATCTGCAGCAGGTCGCCGCCGACCTCGGTCCAGGCCAGCCCCGTGACCAGGCCGATCTCGTTGTCCTGCTCGGCGCGGCCGAAGTCGAAGCGCTGCACGCCCAGGTACTTCTCGAGGTTCTTCGAGGTCACGCTCAGCGCGCGCGGCTTCTTCTTGCGCGCCGCGGCGGGCACCGGGCCGCGCAGTGCGATCTCCTTGACCACCTTGCGGCAGATCTTGGCGATCTCGCGCTCCAGGTTGCGCACCCCGGACTCGCGCGTGTAGTAGCGCACGATGTCCTGGATCGCATCCTCGGCGATCTTCAGTTCACCCTCGCGCAGGCCGTTGGCCTTCATCTGCTTGGGCACGAGATAACGCATCGCGATGTTGACCTTCTCGTCCTCGGTGTAGCCGGGGATGCGGATGACCTCCATGCGGTCGAGCAGCGGACCGGGGATCTTCAGCGTGTTGGAAGTGGCCACGAACATCACCTCGGACAGGTCGAGGTCGACCTCCAGGTAATGGTCGTTGAACGCGTTGTTCTGCTCCGGGTCGAGCACTTCAAGCAGCGCCGATGACGGGTCGCCGCGGAAGTCCATCGACATCTTGTCGATCTCGTCGAGCATGAACAGCGGATTCCTGGTGCCGACCTTGTTGAGGTTCTGCACGATGCGGCCCGGCATCGAACCGACGTAGGTGCGCCGATGGCCGCGGATCTCGGCCTCGTCGCGCACGCCGCCCAGCGACATGCGCACGAACTTGCGGTTGGTCGCCTTGGCGATCGACTGGCCCAGCGAAGTCTTGCCCACGCCCGGCGGCCCGACCAGGCACAGGATCGCGCCCTTCATCTGTTTCACGCGCGTCTGCACGGCCAGGTATTCGAGGATGCGTTCCTTGACCTTCTCCAGCCCGTAGTGATCCGCGTCGAGCACTTCCTGCGCCGCGGCGAGGTCCTTGCGCACCTTGCTGCGCTTCTTCCACGGCACGCCCAGCACCCACTCCAGGTAGTTGCGCACCACGGCGGCCTCGGCCGACATCGGCGACATCTGCTTGAGCTTGTTGAACTCGCTCTTCGCCTTGGCCTCGACCGCCTTGGGCATGCCCGCCTCGGCGATCTTGCGCGCGATCTCCTCGATGTCGTTCGGCGCGTCGTCCATCTCGCCGAGCTCTTTCTGGATCGCCTTCATCTGCTCGTTGAGGTAGTACTCGCGCTGGCTCTTCTCCATCTGCGACTTGACCCGGCCGCGGATGCGCTTCTCCATCTGCTGCACGTCGATCTCGCCGTCGACGAAGCCGACCAGCATCTCGAGCCGGTCGGCGGTGTCGATGGTGTCGAGCAGGCGCTGCTTGTCGGCCAGGCGCACGCCCAGGTGCGCGGCGATGGTGTCGGCCAGGCGGCCGGGCTCGTCGATGCCCGACAGCGTCTGCAGCAGCTCCGGCGGCAGCTTGCGGTTGGTCTTGACGTACTGTTCGAACAGGCTCATCAGCGAACGCGCGACGGCCTCGACTTCGCGCGGGTCGCGCGTGGCGGTCGATTCGACCACGACGCCGCGGCCGGCCAGGCAGCCGTCGCGCTCGCCAACGTCGTCCACGCGCGCGCGAGAGACGCCTTCGACCAGCACCTTGATCGTGCCGTCGGGCAGCTTGAGCAGCTGCAGCACCTGGGCCAGGGTGCCGACTTCGTACAGGTCGCCGGCCTCGGGGTCGTCGGTCTCCGCGGACTTCTGGGCAAGCAGCAGGATGCGCTTGTCGCCCTCCATGGCCAGGTCCAGCGCGTGGATCGACTTTTCGCGACCCACGAACAGCGGGATCACCATGTGCGGGAACACGACCACGTCGCGCAGCGGCAGCACCGGCAGGACCTGCCCCGCGCCTGGGCCGGGATCGGGGGTTTCGAGTTCGGTGTGGCTGGTCATCTGGACTCCGGATCTGATTGCGTGCGCGGACGCCGCCGCGATGGCTTCGTTATGGGGCGCGCGAACGGAGGATGCAAGCAGGAAGGGCCGCTGGTTCGCAGCGGCCCTTCATGAACGTCGTGGAATCAGGGGCTTGGCGGACTTTCCTCGCCCGCCCCCGGATGCGGCGGCTACTCGCCCGCCGCCACCTTCGGCGAGGCCGCCGGCGGGGTCTGGTAGATCAGGTACGGGTCGGACTTGTGCTCGATCACCGACTCGTCCACGACCACCTTGCTGACGTTCTCCAGCGACGGCAGGTCGTACATCGTGTCCAGCAGCACCGACTCGACGATGGTGCGCAGGCCGCGCGCGCCGGTCTTGCGCTTGAGCGCCTTGCGGGCGATGGCCGACAGCGCGTCCTGGCGGAACTCCAGTTCCACGCCTTCCATGTCGAACAGCTTGTGGAACTGCTTGGTGATGGCGTTCTTGGGCTCGGTCAGGATCTTCACCAGTGCGGCCTCGTCGAGCTCCTCGAGCGTGGCGACCACCGGGAGGCGGCCGACGAACTCGGGGATCAGGCCGAACTTGATCAGGTCCTCGGGCTCGACCTCGGCCAGCACCTTGCCGACCTCGACCTTGCGCTCGGCGCTCTTGAGCTTGGCGCCGAAGCCAATCCCGCTGGCGTCGGTGCTGCGCTGCTGGATGATCTTGTCGAGGCCTGCGAACGCTCCGCCGACGATGAACAGGATGTTGCGGGTGTCGACCTGCAGGAACTCCTGTTGCGGATGCTTGCGCCCGCCCTGCGGCGGCACGCTGGCCACGGTGCCCTCGATCAGCTTGAGCAGCGCCTGCTGCACGCCCTCGCCCGACACGTCGCGGGTGATCGACGGGTTCTCGCTCTTGCGCGAGATCTTGTCGATCTCGTCGATGTAGACGATGCCCTGCTGCGCCTTGTCGACGTCGTAGTCGCACTTCTGCAGCAGCTTCTGGATGATGTTCTCCACGTCCTCGCCGACGTAGCCGGCCTCGGTGAGCGTGGTGGCGTCGGCCATGGTGAACGGCACGTTGAGCATGCGCGCCAGCGTTTCGGCCAGCAGCGTCTTGCCCGAGCCGGTCGGGCCGACCAGCAGGATGTTGGACTTGGCCAGCTCGACGTCGTCGTTCTTCTGCCGGCTCTCGATCCGCTTGTAGTGGTTGTAGACGGCCACCGCCAGCGTGCGCTTGGCGCGGGCCTGGCCGATCACGTACTGGTCGAGGACTTCCAGGATCTCCTTCGGCTTGGGCAGCGAGCTGCGCGCCGACTGGGCCTTCTCCTCGAGTTCCTCGCGGATGATGTCGTTGCAAAGCTCCACGCATTCATCGCAGATGAACACGCTCGGGCCCGCAATCAGCTTGCGCACCTCGTGCTGGCTCTTCCCGCAAAACGAGCAATACAGGATCTTGCTGCTGTCGCCGGAACGGCCTTGTCGGTCTTCGGTCATGCCTTTTGGTCGATCTTCGCGGATTGCAGTTTGAGAATAGCATAGCGTCCGCTCCCGCAAACGC
>DATCYC010000140.1:0-2440 GCA_036570525.1 Luteimonas sp. | reverse complement strand
GGCGGCATGCGCATCTCCGGCGACGCCGACCTCGCGCGCCGCCTGCAGCGGCTGGCCGAACGCTTCGATCCCGACTGGCAGCAGCCCTTCGTCGCGGTGTTCGGCGACGTGGTCGGCGTGCAGGTCGCCAACGGCTTCGCGGGCGCGCTGAAGCAGGCGCGCACGCTGGGCGGCGAGTTCGCCGGCAGCGCGGCCGAGTACGTGGTCGAGGAGTCGCGCGACGTGGTCGGCCGCGACGAACTCGCCGCCTTCCATGACGACGTGGACGCGCTGCGCGACGACTTCGAGCGCCTGGCTGCGCGCGTCGTGCGCATCGACGGGGCGGCGCGATGAAGGGCGCGCTGCGTGCGGCGCGCATCGGCCGCGTGCTGGTGCGCCATCGCCTCGACGACCTGTTCGACGGCACCCCGGCCGAGCGCTGGCTGAAGTTGATGCGGCCGTTCGTGCCGCGCGCGCCGCGCGAACTGGCCGCACAGTCGCGCGGTGCGCGGCTGCGGCTGGCGCTGCAGGAGCTGGGCCCGATCTTCGTCAAGTTCGGCCAGATCCTGTCGACGCGCCGCGACCTGGTGCCGCCGGACGTGGCCGACGAACTGTCGGAACTGCAGGACCGGGTCGCGCCGTTCGACGGCGACACCGCGAGGAGCATCATCGAGCAGTCGCTGGGACGCGCCATCGACGACGCCTACGCGGACTTCGACACCGTGCCGCTCGCTTCCGCATCCATTGCGCAGGTGCACGCCGCGACGCTGCGCGCCGAGAGCGACGCGCCACGGCGCGAAGTCGTGGTCAAGGTGCTGCGCCCGGGCATCGAGCGCCAGATCGCCGCCGACATCGCGCTGCTGAAGAATATTGCCGGGCTCGTCGACCGCACCCATCCGAGCGCCGACAAGATCCGCCCGCGCGAGATCGTCGCCGAGATCGAGAGCACGCTGGCCGCCGAGCTCGACCTGCAGCGCGAAGGCGCCAACGCCTCGGTGCTGCGGCGGTTCTGGGAAGGATCCGACGACCTGTACGTGCCCGAGCCGATCTGGAGCCACAGCGCCGGCCGCGCGCTGACCATGGAGCGCGTGCGCGGCATCCCCAGCGACGACATCGAAGCGCTCGACGCCGCCGGCATCGACCGCAAGGCGCTGGCGGCCAAGGGCGTGCGCGTGTTCTACACCCAGGTGTTCCGCGACAACTTCTTCCACGCCGACGCGCACGCCGGCAACATCTGGGTCGACGGCGACCCGGCGCGCAAGGCCAACCCGCGTTTCATCGCGCTCGACTTCGGGATCATGGGCCAGCTCTCCAGCGAGGACCAGTACTACCTCGCCGAGAACTTCATGGCGATCTTCAACAAGGACTACCGCCGCATCGCCGAATTGCACGTGCAGGCCGGCTGGATGCCCTCGCACATCCGCATCGACGAACTCGAGGCCGCTGCGCGCACGGTGTGCGAGCCGTACTTCACGCGTCCGCTGTCGCAGATCTCGCTGGCCGAGGTGCTGCTGAAACTGTTCCGCACCGCGCAGCGCTACGAGCTGACCCTGCAGCCGCAGCTGATCCTGCTGCAGAAGACCCTGCTCAACATCGAGGGCGTGGGCCGCCAGCTCGACCCGCAGATCGACATCTGGGCGGTGGCGCGGCCGGTGCTCGAACGCATCCTGGCCGAACGCTACAGCCCGCAGCGGCTGGCCGGCGAGTTCCGCAAGCGCTTGCCGGAGCTGATCACCCAGGCGCCCGAAGTGCCGCGGCTGGTACACGCCTGGCTGAGCCAGCAGGTGCAGGGCAAGCACGAGCTCGCCCTGCGCTCCAAGGATCTCGCCGAACTTGTGCACACGATCAAGAGCGTGCAGCGGCGCACGGTGGCGGCGATCTTCGGCAGCGGCCTGCTGATCGTCGCCGCGATCCTCTACGGCCTGGAAGCCGGCGGCCCGCGCCTGCTGTCGATCCCCGCCGCCGCCTGGATCGCCGGCGTCGGCGGCCTGTGGGCCGTCGCCGCCGCGTGGCCGCGGCGTTGAAAGACTCCCTCCCCTGCGGAAGGCAGGGGAGGGGGCAAGAGCTTCCCGTTCTGTATCGCGACGAGTTCCTCGCCGTCGTCGACAAGCCGGCGGGCTTGATGGTCCACGACAGCAAGCTGGCGCGCGGGGAGAGCGACTTCGCCGCGGACCGGCTGCGCGAGCAGTTCGGCAGGAAGATCTTCCTCGTCCATCGCCTCGATCGCGCTACCAGCGGCTGCCTGCTGCTGGCGTTCGACCGCGACAGCGCGTCGGCGCTGGGCAAGACGCTGATGTCGCGCGAGGTGGCGAAGCATTACCTCGCGGTGTGCCGCGGCTGGCCGGCCGAAGCCGCGTTCACGGTCGACCACGCACTCGACGGCGGACCGGGGAAGCCGGAGAAGAAGCCGGCGATCACGGACTTCGAACGGCTGGCGACGATGGAACTCGACGAGCCGTCG
>DATCYC010000139.1:0-2661 GCA_036570525.1 Luteimonas sp. | reverse complement strand
CGCGCCGGTGGCGCCCGCCGCCGCCAGGCGCGAACCGGCAGTTGCACCGCCGCCCGTCGTCCGGGCTGCTTCCACGACAGCACCCACGCCGGTCGAACTGGACGCCGCGGGCTGGCCCGATTTCGTAGCCGCCCTCGACCTGCGCGGCCCGGTGAAGGAACTCGCCGCCAGCGCCGGCTTCGTGGCCTGGTCCGACGGCGTGCTGCGCCTGTCGCTGCCGCCGGCCGACGACCACCTCAAGGCGCCATTCCTGGTCTCGCAGTTGGCGTCCGCGCTGGCCGTGCCGTTCGGGGCCCAGCCGCAGATCCGCTTCGACGCCGCGCAGGCAGCCGCCGAAACGCTGCACGCGCGCAACGAACGCCAGCGCGACGAGCGCCAGGCCTCGGCCGAAAGCACCTTCCTCGCCGACCCGCAGGTGCAGCGGCTGATGTCGCAGCACGGCGCGAAGCTGGTGCCCGATTCGATCCGCCCCCACGACGACTAGAGAGAACGCCATGCGTGGAAACATCGCCCAGCTGATGCAGCAGGCGCAGAAGATGCAGGAAGACATGCAGCGCGTGCAGGAAGAGCTCGCCAACCTCGAAGTCACCGGCAACGCCGGCGGCGGCATGGTCGCGGTGACGCTCACCGGCCGCATGGAGTGCCGCAAGGTGCGCATCGACCCGAGCGTGCTGTCCGACCCGGAAATGGCCGAGGACCTGATCGCCGCCGCCTTCAACGACGCGGTCAACAAGGCCAACGCCGCCTCGCAGGAAAAGATGGGCGCGGCCACCGCCGGCATGCCGCTGCCTCCGGGCATGAAGCTGCCGTTCTGAGGTGGCGCGGATGACGCTGACGACCCACAACCGGCGGGCGCGCTGAGTGTTCCGCTCGCGCTACGGCCATGGGTACGCGGGCACGCGGACGGCGAAGATGCTTGCCGTGCTGTGTCCGATGCTGCTGGCGGCGATGCTGCTGCTGCGCGCATTCCTTCCGCTGCCCGAGCCGATCCGCTGGCTGTGGGCCGCGACCGCGATCTTCGTGGCGCTGTCCGTCGCGGTGGCGCTGATCCTGGTGATGATCGGGCCGTGGCAGAATCGCCTTGCCGGCGTTGGCCTGGGCGTCGTGGCCTGCGCGCTGCTGCTGGTGCGCGAACCCGCCTACGCCTGGGCTGCGCATCTTTCGCGCGTGATCTGATCGCATTCCCCTTCCTGGTCGCGACGCCACGTCGCCGCTCCCGCCGCCGACCCCGATGACCATTCCGCTGCTCGAACAACTGATCGAAGCCTTCCGCGTCCTGCCCGGCGTCGGCCAGAAGACCGCGCAGCGCATGGCCTACCACGTGCTCGAACGCGAGCGCGATGGCGGCCGGCGGCTGGCCGACGCGCTGGCCGAGTCGATCGAACGCATCGGCCACTGCGCGCGCTGCCGCGACTTCAGCGAAACCGAGACCTGCGCCACCTGCGCCAGCGCCTCGCGCGACGCGCAGCAGCTGTGCGCGGTGGAATCGCCGGCCGATCGCCTGGTGATCGAACAGGCGACCGGTTACCGTGGCCTGTACTTCGTGCTGCAGGGCCGGCTCAGCCCGCTCGACGGCATCGGCCCGCGCGAGCTGGGCCTCGAACAGCTGGCCTCGCGCCTGGCGACGGGCGAGGTGCAGGAACTGATCATCGCCACCAACCCCACCGTGGAAGGCGAAGCCACCGCGCACTACCTCGCCCAGCTTGCCCGCAACCATGGTGTGCGCCCCAGCCGCCTCGCCCACGGCGTGCCGCTGGGCGGCGAACTCGAATACGTGGACCGCGGGACGCTGTCGCATGCGTTCGGGTCGCGCAGCGAGATGCCTTGAGGGGCAGGGGAATGAAGGGAATGAGAGGAATGAGGGGAATGGGAGAGCGATGTCTGCGGTGGCAACTGCGCAAGGCCTTGAAGTCAGCCCACTTCCTCACACCACCTCCGGCGCTCACGACCTAGCATTCCCTTCATTCCCCTCATTCCCCTCACTACCATGACCATCTTCCACAAGATCATCCGCCGCGAGATCCCGGCCGACATCGTCTACGAAGACGACGACATCATCGCGTTCCGCGATATCGCCCCGCAGGCGCCGGTGCACGTGTTGTTCGTGCCGAAGACCGACGTGGCGACGCTCAACGACCTGCAGTCGGGACAGGCCGAAATCGTCGGGCGGCTCGCGCTGGCGGCCGCGCGCTATGCGAAGGAGCAGGGGTTCGCCGAGGATGGCTACCGCATCGTCATGAACTGCAACGAGCACGGCGGGCAGACGGTGTTCCAGATCCACCTCCACCTGCTGGCCGGTGCGCAGCTGGGGCGCTTCGGCACGCCGGCCTAGCTGCTCTTCCGCGACCTGCTGTCGTAGGAGCGGCTGAAGCCGCTCCTGCAAGTCCGGTGCGACTCGTGGCTTACCACCAACCCCACCACGGCCAGGGCATCGGCCGCGTCACCACGTTCACGCGCTCGCGGATCGGCCACAGGTAGACCACGTCCGCGGCGACGCGCGGGAAGCGGTAGTCGTAGCCACCGATGCGGCGGTTCTCGTAGCCGTCGATGCGGCCGGTGAAGCTGACTTCGCGGTTCTTCTCGAACACCGCCGGATCGTAGAAGCCGGCGCGGCAGGCGATGAAGCGGCCGCCGGTGTCGTCCGTGGCCCAGTACGGGCGG
>DATCYC010000138.1:0-5966 GCA_036570525.1 Luteimonas sp. | reverse complement strand
GTCCGGCCGCCCCGACAGACCGAGCATCGTCGGGATGCTTGGGCCATAGACATCCGCGTCCAGGACCCCCACCCGTGCACCCTCCGCGGCCAGCGCAAGGGCCAGGTTGACGGCGGTCGTCGACTTGCCGACGCCCCCCTTCCCGGAACCGATGGCAATGATGTTGCGCACCCGCGGCAGCGGGCTGAGGTTGGGTTGCACGGCGTGGGCGGGGATGCGTGGCATTGCGGATGTCCTTGGGTTCGGAGAAGCCTGGGAAAAAGCCGGTGGATTCAGGATGTTGCGAGCGCGTGGCAATCACGTTAATTGCATGTTAATGTCGAGTAGTGGGGGAAGAAATATCGAAGCATTTCAACGTAACACCTTGAAACCATTGGGGGAAATCATGAGAGCACGTTCGTCCGGAATCAAGCCAAACCGTCTCAGCGTCGCGCTGTTTGCCGCGCTGGCGCTGCCAGTGGCCGGCACAGCGTTCGCACAGGACGCAGCCGACCAGGAAGAGGAGCAGGCCACCGCGGCCCAGGCCCAGGCCAGCGAGGAAACCACCGAACTGGATCGCGTCACGGTCACCGGCTCGCGCATCAAGCGCGCGGAGATCGAGGGCCCTGCGCCGGTGACCATCATCACCGCCGAGGATCTCGAGCAACAGGGTTTCAGCACCGTCTACGACGCGCTGAACACGCTTACGCAGTTCACCGGTTCGATCCAGAACGAGCTTACCCAGAACGGTTTCACGCCCAACGCCAGCTTCCTCAACCTGCGTGGACTGGGCCCGGGTTACCAGTTGATCCTGATCAACGGTCGCCGCGCAGCCGATTATCCGCTGCCCTACAACAGCCAGTCCAACGCGGTGAACCTCAACGCGATCCCCGCGGCCGCGATCGAGCGGATCGAGATCCTGTCCGGCGGCGCTTCGGCGATCTACGGTTCCGACGCCGTCGCCGGCGTGGTCAACATCATCATGAAGTCGAACTACGAGGGCGACCTGATCACCCTGCGCGGAGGCACCACCACGCGCGGGGGCGGCGATACCGGGCGTGCGCAGTGGGTCGGCGGCAAGGCCGGCAGCAACTGGAGCCTGACCTACGCCTTCGAGTACCTCGCACGCGAGGAAATCTACGCGTCGCAGCGCGACTTCATGGACTCCTATCGCGACGATCCCTCGGTGGATCCGGCGGATGCCACCGCCGTGGGCGGCGTGCAGATGAGGGACTCGTTCACCGGTGCGTACATCTGGCCGGCACCGGGCGGCCTTGGCGAGATCTGCGGCCGATTCTCGGAGTTCGAGACCTTCGCGTTCAACAGCGACACGATCAACCGTTGCTACTACTACGGCTACCCGGCCACCCAGGCCATCCGCAACGCCGACTCCAACCTGTCCGCCTACCTGTACGGCACGTTCGACTTCACCGATACGCTGCAGGGCTTCGCGCAGCTGAGCATGACAGATGCGGACGCAACGCTGTCCTCGTCCACGCAGTTCTGGCAGAGCGGACACGTCTACGTCCCCGAGCTGGGGACGCTCGTCAACACCCAGCGCATCTTCACCCCCGACGAGGTCGGCGGCATCGGCGCGCAATCGTCGAAGTACAGCGAGCGGGCGATCGACGTGGCCGCCGGCCTGCGCGGCACGATGTTCGACAACCGCTTCGACTGGGACGCCACGATCTCGCACGGCCGCTACGAGCTTGACGTCAACCGTCCCCGCTTCCTGGCAAACAAGGTCAACGACTACTTCCTGGGGCCGCAGTTGGGCCTGGATCCGTTCTTCGGGGTCTACCCGGTCTACAACCTCGACATGGATCGCTTCTTCTCGCCGATTGATCCGGACACGTTCAGCACGCTCAACACCACCGTAAGGACCGAAGCCGAGTCGAAGGTGACGCAGGCATCGTTCGTCCTGAGCGGCGACCTGTTCGAACTGCCCGCCGGCCCGCTGGGCATGGCAGCGGTGATCGAGGCCGCATCCCAGGACTACGAGCTGATCTCGGATCCACGCATCCGCCCCGATTACGCTGGCGACGAGCCGATCTACAACCTGACCGGCACCGGCGGCGGCGGCGAGCGCGATCGTTACGCCGTGGGCCTGGAGCTCAGCGTCCCGATCTTCGACAGCCTCAAGGCGAGCCTGGCCGGGCGCTACGACAAGTACGACGACGTTACCAACGTGGATGGCGCGTCCACCTGGATGGCTGGCCTGGAATGGCGCCCGTTCGACAGCCTCCTGTTCCGCGGCAGCCACTCCACCAGCTTCCGCGCGCCGGACATGCACTACGTGTTCGCCCAGGAATCGGGCTTCTTCACTTCCGTGCTGGACGAGTACCGCTGCCGACGCGACGGCCTCGACCCGACGGCCGCGCCGACCGATCCGAACAACTGCCGCGACAACGATTACGTGTACACGGTGTTCGGCCTGCGGTCCGGCAGCACCGAGCTCGAAGAGGAAACCGGCAAGTCCACCACAGTCGGCTTCGTCTGGGACGTGATCGACAACATGTCGGTCAGCGTGGACTGGTACCAGATCGAGCTCGAGGGCGGCGTCAGCGACATCGATACCGGCTACCTGCTGCGCAACGAAGCCGACTGCCGCCTCGGGCAGACCCGCGACGGGAGCCCGGTCGACATCAATTCGTCCGGCTGCCAGTACTTCCTGAGCCTGGTCGAGCGTACCGGCATCGACAGCATCAACGATGACGAGATCGACCAGTACCGCTCCGTCCCGTTCAACCAGGCGAAGGTAGAGACCTCGGGCATCGATGCAACCTGGAAGTACCGTTTCGACACCGATCGCCTGGGCCGTTTCGACCTGGACCTCAGCTGGACGCACGTGCTGAAGCTGGACGTCCAGGACTTCCCCGGCAGCCCGGTCATCAATACCCGCGACCACATGCAGTACTTCAACTTCCGCAGCCGCGTGAACTGGACCGCCACCTGGACCAAGGACGACTGGCGCGCTTCGGTCTACGGCTACCGCTGGGGCTCGCTGCCGAACTGGGAAGAGACCGGACGCATCGCTCCGTACATCATCTGGAACGCCAACGTCCAGAAGAAGATCACGGACAACGCCACGGTCGGCCTGTTCGTGAACAACGTCCTCGACAAGCTGCACCCGGAGGACGATTCGTTCAACTCGTATCCGTTCTTCTGGCGCGCATACAGCCCGATCGGGCGCGAGGTGTTCGTGCAGTTCAGCTACCAGTTCAACTGATCCAACGGTTCCGGACCACGGACCTCGAGCCCGGCGCAAGCCGGGCTCGATTTTTTCCGGGACCGGAAGGTTCGCGGGCACGCCTGCGTCTACGTGGCCCGGATCGTCCGCGTCGCCGGGGGATTGGATAAACTCGACACGCTCATTACGATTCTTGCGCCGCGGCGCTGGGGAGAAGAACGCAATGCCGAAACTCCGTACCCTGGTTCTCGCGGGAGGGCTCGTCCTCGCCTGTCCCGCAATGTCCGAACCGCTGCCACCGATCGAGGACTTCGTCCGCCACGCGACCTACAGCGGGACCAGCATCTCGCCCACGGGCGAGTACCTCGCGATCACGGTCGACCGCGGCGACCAGGACGTTTTGACCGTCCTGCGCACCAGCGACCTGAAGATCCTCAAGATCAACCAGCTGCCGGACAAGAAGAGCGTCGGCAGCTTCCATTGGGTCAGTCCGGAACGCCTGATGTTCAACGCGGTGAAGAAGATGGGCGGGTACGCCGCCCCCTTCCAGACCGGCGAGTGGTTCGCGGTCAACGCCGACGGGAGCAAGCCGCGGCCGCTGATCTTCTATGGAACCCGCGATGTCACCCAGCGAGGCAAGACGGTCGGCAATGAGCGTTTCACGCTGCTCGACACGCTCAAGGGCGACGACCGCAACGTCATCATGCAGGCTCGTTCACCACGGTCTTCCGAAGGTGCAGGCACCGAAGTCGTGCGCATGGACACCGTGTCGGGGCGCCGTGTCTCGCTCGGCCGCGCACCGAAGGAGAACTGCAGCATTGCGCTGAGCAAGGCCAAGGAACCGCAGTTCGCGGTTTGCTCGTCGAGCCGCGACGAGCAGGGCGAGTACGACGAACGCACCGAGCTGTACCGCATGCAGGACGGCAAGTGGGTGCTGGTCAATGCATCCAGGTCCGACGGCAAGCACCTGTGGATCGAGCGCGTCAGCACCAACGGCACGGTGTACGCGACCCAGAGCGATGAAACCGGCCCCGGTGCGATCGGAACGCTGGACACGACCACCGGTCAGTTCCACAGCCTCTTCCAGGACCCCGTCGCCGAGGTCGCGAACACGATCTGGTCGAGCGACGAAAGCACGCTGATCGGGGTGGTCACCGCCGCCGGAGCCCCGAAGGTCACGCTGGTCGACGAAGCACACCCCGATGCACAGCTGTACGCATCGCTGGCCGCATCCTTTCCCGGCCAGATGGTCGACTTCTCCAGCCATACCGATGACGGAAAGCTCATCGTCGTCTCGGTCTACAGCGACACCAATCCCGGCGAGCTGTACCTTTACAACCGCGATACGGGCAAGGCACGTTTCCTGATGCAGGGGCGGAAGTGGCTGGACAAGGATGCAATGGCATCCACGAAGCCCTTCACCTTCACGTCCCGCGACGGCAAGCGCATCCATGCCTACCTGACCATCCCGCACGGTTCGGACGGCCGCAACCTGCCGCTGATCGTCAACCCGCATGGCGGCCCGATCGGTCCGCGCGACGGCTGGGGTTTCAACAGCGAAGCGCAGCTGCTTGCCAGCCGCGGCTATCTCGTGCTCAAGGTGAACTACCGCGGTTCGGGCGGCTACGGCAAGGCCTTCAGGGATGCCGGCCACCAGCAGTGGGCCGAAGGCATCCAGAACGACATCATCGACGCCACGAAATGGACGATCGAACAGGGCTACGCGGACAAGGATCGCGTCTGCATCTACGGTGGCAGCTTCGGCGGCTACTCGGCGCTGATGGCGCCGATCCGGGCGCCGGGCCTGTTCAAGTGCGCGTTCGGCTACGTGGGCGTCTATGACATCGAGATGATGTTCGACCTCGGCGATATTCCACGGTCGGAGTCCGGACGCCGCTTCCTGCGCCGGACGCATGGCACGTCCAAGGCAAAGTGGAACGAATCTTCGCCCGTGCGGCGTGCGGATGAAGTCGACATTCCCGTTTACCTGGCGGCCGGCGCCCGCGACGAACGTGCGCCGCCGGAGCAGACCGAGCTGATGAACAAGGCCCTGGTCGACGCCGGCAACCCGCCGGAGGGCATGATCATCCAGTCCGGCGAGATGCACGGGTTCTACGACGAAAAGAACAGCCTGAACCTGTACACGGAGATGCTGGCGTTCTTCAGGCGCCACATCGGCGGCAAGGTGGACGTCGGAACGCCGGAGAACGCGAACTGACCCCAGGCGGCGGGGAGCCGGATCACCGGATCCCCGCTGCGCCTGAAACTGAACGTCTTTGGGCGCGGGCCTCTCCATACGCAGGCGGATTGCGTTATAACGCATCCACGCCCGCAAACAAGCGTGGCAACAGAGTCAACATCACAACCCCTGGAGAGACCATGCGCGTACTCCGATCCGCCCTGCTTGCGCTGGCACTGCTGCCGCTGGTTGCGGTTGCCCAGCAATCCCCCACCGGCCGCTGGAAGACCATCGACGACGAAACCGGCAAGGTGAAGTCGATCGTGGAGATCACCCAGGCCGCCGACGGCACGCTGCAGGGCAAGGTGGTCGAGATCCTGCAGTCCGACCGCGGCCCCAACCCGACCTGCGACAAGTGCAAGGGCGCAAACAAGGACAAGCCCGTGAAGGGCATGACCATCCTCTGGGGCCTGGAGCAGGACGGCGACGAGTGGAACGGCGGCACCGTGCTCGATCCGGCCAAGGGCAAGACCTACAAGTCGAAGGTCGAACTGCTCGAAGGCGGCCAGAAGCTCGGCATGTCCGGCTGCATCGCCTTCATCTGCCGGCAGCAGGTGT
>DATCYC010000137.1:0-9121 GCA_036570525.1 Luteimonas sp. | reverse complement strand
CTCGATTCACCGCCCGCCCCTTACAATCCGCCGATGACGAACGGATGGTTCGACCAACTCGTCGCCTGGATCGGCGCGCATCCGCTCGCGGCCGGACTGGTGATCTTCGCGATCGCGTTCTGCGACGCGGTGATCGTGGTCGGCGCGATCGTGCCGGCGCTGCCGCTGCTGTTCGCGATCGGCGTGCTGATCGGGCTTGGCGAACTGTACGGCCCCTATGCGGTAGCGTGCGCGGCGCTGGGCGCGTTCATCGGCGATGGCCTGAGCTTCTGGATCGGCCGCCGCTGGGGTTCGCAGCTGCGCGGGGTGTGGCCGTTCGCGCGCTACCCGCAGCTGCTCGACCGCAGCGAAGCGGTGTTCCGGCGCAACGCGCTCAAGGGCATCGTGATCGCGCGCTACATCGGCCCGATCCGGCCGTTCGTGCCGGCCGTCGCGGGCATGGCGCGGATGCCGATCAAGCGCTACCTGCCGGCCAGTGCGCTCGCGGCGGTGACCTGGGCTCTGCTGTTCCTGGTGCCCGGCTGGCTGCTCGGCCATGCCTACGACGCGGTCGCCGCGGTGGCCAACCGACTGGCGCTGGCGATCGGCGGCCTGGCGGTGGTGCTGGCGCTGGCCTGGGCGGCGGTGCTGTACACGTATCGCTGGTTCGCGCGCCACGCCGACTCGCTGCTGGCGCGAGCGTTGCGCTGGACCCGCATGCATCCGCGGCTGGGGCGCTACGCGGCGGCGATGATCGACCCCAACCGCCCGGAGTCGGCCTCGCTGCTGATCCTGGCGGTCTGCCTGCTGGCCATCGGCGTGGCCTGGTTCGCGCTGCTGGGCACGGTGTTGATGCGCAGCGAGCCGCTGGCGCTGGACCGCGCCGTCTACGAGACGATGCTCACGCTGCGCAACCCGCTGGCCGACCGCCTGATGGCCGGGCTCGCCTCGATCGGCGACGCGGTGGTGCTGGTGCCGGCGATCGTGCTGACCATGGCCTGGCTGCTGTGGCGCAAGCGCTGGCTGGCGGCGGCGCACTGGCTGGCGGCGCTGGCTTTCGGCCTGGTGCTGACCGCGCTGCTCGGCGCGGTGGTCGACATGCCCAATCCGCCGACGGCGCCGCTGGGCTTCGGCTTCCCGTCGATCGCGGTGACGATGGCCACCATCACCTTCGGCTTCTTCGCCGTGCTGATCGCGCGCGAGATGCCCGGCCGCCGGCGCGTGTGGCCCTACCTGGTCAGCGGCGCGGTGGTGGCGGTGCTCGGCTTCGCGCGGCTGTACCTGGGCGCGCACTGGCTCAGCGACGTGGTCGGCGGGATGCTGTTCGGCATCGTCTGGCTGCTGGTGCTGGGGCTGGCGTACCGGCGCCACGTGGCGCGCTCGTTCTGGACGCGGCCGCCGGCGCTGGTGTTCTACATCACCTTCCTGGCCGCGGCGCTGTGGCATGCGCCGCGCGCGATCGACACGCTGCTCGAGCGCTTCGCGCCGCCGGAGCCGGCCGTGGCCATGAGCGCCGAACAGTGGTGGCGCGACGGCTGGACCCGCCTGCCCGCGCAGCGCAAGGAGAACGATCCCAGCCAGCGCTGGCCACTGGACCTGCAGATCGCCGGCCCGCTCGAACCGCTGCAGCGGCGCCTGCAGGCCAACGGATGGGGCGTGCAGCCGCAGGCCAACTGGGTGGCGACGCTGCAGTTGCTCGACGACGACGTGCCGCGCGAGCGCCAGCTGGTGCTGCCGGCCACGCTCGACACCGAGGCCGAGACCCTGCTGCTGCGCCGCCCCGGCGACGAGCCCGGGCAGATCAAGCTGGTGCGCCTGTGGCGGGCGCCCGTGCAGCTGTCCGACGGCGGGCCGCTGTGGGTGGGCACTACCCAGATCCTGCACTACGCCGAACCATTCGGCCTGTTCGGCCTGTGGGTCCCCGGCCCCGACACCGGCATGGCCCAGGACGACGTGCGCGCGGCGATGGCGGGCTTCGCGATGGAGCAGGCCCCGCATCCGCACACCGGCGTGGACGTACTGCGCCTGCGCATCCCCGCCGGCGCCGACGCTCAGGAAATCATGCCGAGCAACTGATCCAGGCGCGCATGCGGATCGTCGTCCTGCAGCAGCGACTGCCGCTGCGCGTCGGACAGCGGCAGCATCTCGGCCAGCCGCCAGCCGATCCAGGAGGCGTCGTCGAGCATCGACGCGGGCGCCTGCGCGTGCTCGCCGCCGACCTGGTCGAGGATGCGCTCGAGCACCATCGCCAGCAGGCCGTGCTGGGGCCGCAGCTCGTCGACGTCGGTGTCGTCGCACCAGGCGACGTCGGCGACCATCAGGCCGTTGTCGCGCACGCGCGTGTTCTGCACGTGGAAACGCCGCGCGCCGCGCACCTGAAGGGTCAGCAGGCCGTCGTCGCCGGTGCCGAAATCCTCGATCAGCGCCTCTGTGCCGAACGCCGCGGGCGTCGCCGGCGCACCGGACTCTTCACCGTCGAGGATCAGGCAGATGCCGAAGCCACCGCCGCTGCGGCCGCACTCGCGCACCAGGTCGAGGTAGCGCGGCTCGAACACGCGCAGCCCCAGCGCCGCGCCGGGCAGCAGGACGGTGTGCAACGGGAACAGGGGCAGGGATTCGGCGGACATCGGCGGCAGGCTAACGCAGCGCGCGTCGGCGCGGCGCAAAAAAAACGCAGCATTGGCGGGATGGACATCGTAGGAGCGCACTGGGGCGCGACCCGCTTTACTGGCAAAACCGGTCGCGCCCCAGTGCGCTCCTACGGAGTACGGGAGGTTTCAACCTTGTTGCAATGCCGCCAAAAACCGCCGCGGCGCGCCGTCGAAGCCGCCGTTGGACATGAACACCACGTGGTCGCCGTCGCGCACCAGGCCGCGCAGGGTGTCGACCAGCGCGTCGGCGTCCGTCACGGCGTGGCCTTCGCCGCGCAGCGCCGCCACGACCTTGCGCGCGTCCCACGCCAGCTCCGGCCGGTGCAGGAACACCACCGCGTCAGCGCCGTCCAGCGACGGTGCCAGCGCGTCGGCGTGCGCCCCCAGCCGCATCGAATTGCTGCGCGGCTCCATCGCCACGACGATGCGCGCCCCGCCGACCTTCGCGCGCAGGCCGGCGAGCGTGGTCGCGATCGCGGTCGGGTGGTGGGCGAAGTCGTCGTACACGGTGACGCCGCGCGCATCGCCCAGCAGTTCGAGCCGGCGCTTGACGCTGCGAAAGCGCGCCAGCGCCGGGATCACCGCCGCCACGTCCACGCCTACCGCGCGGCAGGCGGCCAGCGCGGACAGCGCGTTCATCACGTTGTGGCGGCCGAGCAGCGGCCAGCGCACCGTGCCGATTTCGCTGCCCGCGTGCAGCACGGCGAACACGCTGCCGTCGGCCTCCACCAGGCGCGCGCTCCAGTCGAACGGCTTGCCGCCCACCGCCGCGGCATCATCGAGGCCGAAGGTCTCCACCGGCGTCCAGCAGCCCATCGCCAGCACCTGCGCCAGGCGCGCGTCCTCGCCGTTGACGACCAGCCGCCCGCGCCCCGGCACCGTGCGCACCAGGTGGTGGAACTGGCGCTGGATCGCGGCGACGTCGTCGAAGATGTCGGCGTGGTCGAACTCCAGGTTGCCCAGGATCGCCACCAGCGGCCGGTAGTGGACGAACTTGCTGCGCTTGTCGAAGAAGGCGGTGTCGTATTCGTCGGCTTCCACGACGAACTCGCGTCCGCCACCGATCCGCGCGGAGACGCCGAAATCCTCCGCCACACCGCCGATCAGGAAACCCGGCTCGCGGCCGGCGGCCTGCAGCAGGAAGGCGAGGATCGTGGTGGTCGTGGTCTTGCCGTGGGTGCCGGCGACGGCCAGCGTGTCGCGGCCGGGCAGCGCGTTCTCCAGCAGCCACTGCGCGCCCGAAATGTAGTCCAGGCCGGCGTCGAGCACGTGCTCGACCGCCGCGTTGCCGCGCGACAGGGCGTTGCCGACGACGACCCGGTCGACGCCTGCAGAGATGTTTTCCGGGAGGTAGCCCTGCTTCAGGTCGATGCCAAGGGTTTCGAGCTGGGTCGACATCGGCGGATAGACCGCCTGGTCGCTGCCCTCGACCTCGTGGTCGAGTTCGCGCGCCAGCGCTGCGACGCCGCCCATGAAGGTGCCGGCGATGCCCAGTATGTGGATTTTCGACAAGACTGTTTCCTCAACTTCGAAGCCGGGGTTTCGCGAAGTCCACCACGCACGCACACTTCGCCCCGCCCGTGGAGTCTGCCCGGGAGCGGTTTCGCCCGCCCTGCGATTGTCACCGATTTCATGTCATCGGCCCCGGAATCGACCTCGTTGTGCAGTGCGATCCCGTGCTACGTTCCGGCGACCCCTCCCCATGCCCAGGCGTCCTGGAGGTGGCATTCGGACCTGACAACCCAGGAGCGTACCCAGATGTCGAATTCCCGATTCCGTCGCACCATCACCCCCCTCGCCGCCGCCATGGCGTTCGCAATGGCCAGCACGACCGCGATGGCGGCCGACGGTGTGTCCCCGGCCCTCCAGGCCGCCATGCAGCGCGACCTCGGCCTGTCCGGACCCCAGCTGGCGCAGTACCTCAAGACCGAGCGCCTCGCAACACGGCAGGCAGCAGGGCTGGAACAGCAGCAGGGCCGCCACTTCGCCGGCAGCTGGATCGAGCGCAAGGCCAATGGCGACTTCCACTTCGTGGTCGCCAGCACCTCGATTGCGCCACAGAAGGTGGCCGCCGGGATCGAAATGCGCCAGGTGCGCCACAGCCTTGCCGAACTGAGGGCATCGAAGGGCCATCTGGACACCCTTCTCGCCCAGGGCGCCAAGGTGCCCAAGGGGGTGTTTGGCTGGCGCGTGGATTCACAGAGCAACAGCGTGGTGGTCAGCATCGGCCGGCGCGGGCAGCAGGCAGGCATCGATTTCGTCGCCCTCAGCGGCGCCGACGCGCAGACCATCCGTTTCCAGGTCGAAGACGAGCAGCCCAGCCTGCGCAGCGACCTGAAGGGCGGCCTGGGCTATCTGCGCGACCCCGGCGACGGCTATCTCTATGCCTGCTCGATCGGCTTCAACGTCAGCCAGGGCGGCACGCCGGGCTACGTCACCGCCGGCCACTGCGGCGATACCGGCGAGCCGGTGTACCTGGAAGGCCCGGACGGAACGGGTCCGCAGTGGACGGTCGGGCCGAAGATCGGCAGTTTCGCCGGCTCCAGCTTCCCGCAGCCCGGCGGCACCGGCCCTGACTACGCCTGGATCAGGGCCGACGCGGGCAACAACCTGCAGCCGACCGTGTACGGCTGGGGCATGGGCGACGTGACCGTGACCGGCCACGCCGAAGCTCCGATCGGGGCGGCGATCTGCCGCTCCGGCCGCACCACCGGCTGGCACTGCGGCGCGATCCAGGCCAAGAACGTCACCGTCAATTACAGCTCGGGCGAAACAGTGCTGAACCTGACCCAGACCACCGCATGCTCGGAGGGCGGCGACTCCGGCGGCTCCTACATCAGCGGCACGGGACAGGCACAGGGCGTGCTTTCGGGCGGCAGCGGCAATTGCAAGGGCGACAAGAACACGACGTTCGGCACCACCTCGATCGACAGCCGCGCCAAGCCCGACAACCCCGGTGGCGGCAACGGTAACGGCGGTGGCGGTGGAGGCAGCAAGCCCAGCAAGGCGACGACGTTCTTCACCCCGGTCAATCCGATCCTGCAGGCCTACAACCTGAGCATCCTGACCGGCAACTGATACCGCGCGTCGACTCCGCATGAACGAAAACGCCCCGGCAAGCCGGGGCGTTTTCCGTACGGGATGCGTTCTCCCGTCAGCCCACCGCCTTCTCCGGCGCGATCGCCTCCACGATGCGCGTGAACACCTCGTCCAGCGAGCCCACGCCGTCCACCACCGTCAACTGGCCGTGCTGGCGGTAGAACTCGATCACCGGCGCGGTCTGCTCGTCGTACACGCGCAGGCGGGTGCGGACCGATTCGGGCGAATCGTCGGCGCGGCCCTCGGCCTTGGCGCGGCCGGCGATGCGCTCGACCAGCAGGTCCACCGGGACCTCCAGCTGCACGGCGTAGTCCATCGGCTGGCCGATCCGGCCCAGCAGCGCGTCGAGCGCGTCGGCCTGGGCCAGGTTGCGCGGGTAGCCGTCGAGGATGAAGCCGCCTTTCGTGTCGTCGCGCGAGAAGCGGTCCTCGAGCATGCCCAGCAGGATCTCGTCGGACACCAGGTCGCCACGTGCCATGACTTCCTTCGCCTGCCGGCCCAGCGGGCTGCCGGCCTTTACCTCGGCGCGCAGCAGGTCGCCGGTGGAGACGTGCGGCACCTGCAGATGATCCTTCAGGCGCGCGGCCTGCGTTCCCTTGCCTGACCCCGGCGCACCAAGAAGTACCAGTCGCATCGATTGCTCCGAACACTGAAAAAGACGAGGCACCGCGGGGCGTAGACTGCCCGGGTCGCGGCACGAACCGCGCCACTTTACCGTATCCCGGCCCCGCGCCTCCCCCAAAGCGAGCCCCCGATGCCCAAGGGAACCCTGCTGTACGCCCAGAGCGGCGGCGTCACCGCCGTCATCAATGCCACCGCCTCGGCCGTGATCGCCGAGGCCCGCGCCCGCAAGGTCCGGGTGCTGGCCGCTCGCAACGGCATCCTCGGCGCGCTGCGCGAGGAGCTGGTCGACACCACGAAGGAATCCGCGGCCACCGTCCGCGCCCTGGCCCACACCCCGGGCGGGGCATTCGGCTCGTGCCGGTTCAAGCTCAAGTCGCTGGACGCCGACCGGGCCCGCTACGAGCGCCTGCTGGACGTGCTGCGCGCCCACGACGTACGGTACTTCCTCTACAACGGCGGCAACGATTCGGCTGACACCGCCAACAAGGTGTCGCAGCTGGCCGAAGAGTTCGGCTACCCGCTGACCTGCGTCGGCGTGCCCAAGACGGTGGACAACGACCTGGCCGTCACCGACTGCTGCCCCGGCTTCGGCTCGGCGGCCAAGTACGCCGCGGTGTCGGTGCGCGAGGCCGCCCTGGACGTCGCCGCGATGGCCGAGACTTCCACCAAGGTCTACGTCTACGAGGCCATGGGCCGCCACGCCGGCTGGCTGGCCGCGGCCGGCGGGCTGGCCGGCAAGGAGCCGGGCGACGCGCCGCACCTGATCCTGTTTCCCGAGCGGGCGTACGACGAAGCGGACTTCCTGGCGCGCGTGCGGGAGGTGGTGGCGAAGGTCGGCTACTGCGTGGTCGTCGCCAGCGAAGGCATCCGCACCGCCGACGGCCGCTTCGTCGCCGATGCCGGCGGCGGCAAGGACTCCTTCGGCCACACCCAGCTCGGCGGCGTGGCCTCGTACCTCGCCGGCCGGGTCCAGAGCGAGCTCGGCATGAAGGTGCACTGGACCCTGCCCGATTACCTGCAGCGCTCCGCCCGCCACCTGGCCTCGAAGACCGATCTCGAACAGGCGATGGCGGTCGGCAAGGCGGCCGTGCAGTACGCGCTGGCCGGCCGCAACGCGACGATGCCGGTGATCGTGCGCACCTCCGACGCACCCTACCGCTGGAAGATCGAAGCCGCCCCGCTGGCGAAGATCGCCAATCGCGAGAAGAAGATGCCCGCCGGCTTCATCCGCAGGGACGGCTACGGCATCACCGCCGCCGCCCGCCGCTACCTCGAACCGCTGATCCGCGGCGAGGCCCCGCCGCCCTACGGGCGCGACGGGCTGCCGAAGTACGTGGAGCCGAGGAACGTGCTGGTGCGCAAGAAGCTGGCGGCATGGGAGGAGTCGCGCGAAAAGCGCTGACGATCCAGGCAGGCCCACGCCGCCTCACGGCCTGGCCTGCTCCGACGGCCCAACGCGTTGCAATGCATATCATCGCGACGCCGCGCAGAGGTCTTCAACATGGCTTTCCTGGACCTCCTGCTGCCCCGCAGGAAACACGACCCGGCCCACTCCCGAGCGGAGACCGGCCCGCGCGTTGACTGGCCTGCCCGCCGCATCGAGCCTGCCACCGACCGGGGCGACCTGGCGATTTCGGACAAGCAGCGCCAGGTCCTGCGCCAGCTGTCCGCGCATGTGCGGCAGCGGCCCGGGCCGCACAGGCGCTGGCAGATCTTCGGACAGCGCCGCGGGTATCGCTCGACAAGCGCACTGTTCGTCGGCGCAAGCGACAGCGACAGGCTGATCGCCGCCGGAATGCTGGCCGCCGACCTGCAGCTCGACCTGTACCGTGTCGACCTTGGCGCCATTTCCGGCAAGTACATCGGCGAAACCGAAAAGAACCTGGCACGCGTGTTCGAAGCAGCGGAAGACAAGGGCGCGGTCCTGCTCTTCGATGAAGCGGACGCGCTGTTCGGCAAGCGCAGCGAGGTGAAGGACGCGCATGATCGCTACGCCAACATCGAGGTGGCGTACCTGCTGGAACGGGTCGAGCGGCTGAACGGGCTGGCCATTTTCGCCGTGGGCATGCGCCAGAACCTCGACCCGGCGTTCCTGCGGCGACTGCGCTTCACGGTCGACTTCACCCGCCCCGATCCCGATCCCGATCGCGAATGACGGCCCGACGACGCCCACGGCCCTTCGAGTTGCCGTGGACGGTCGGGCCTCAGTTGCAGGCCTCGCCCTCGACGCTCATGGCCGCGGCGTACATCGGGATCGCGGGCAGCTTGCCGGCGGCGGCGGTGTTCAACGCTTCCTCGAGATAGATCCGTGCCTGGCCCTGGCCGTCGCGTTCCTCGCCCACGACCACCGGCTTGCGCCAGACGCGAACCACGGCCTGCTGCGAGGGGCAGGCGGCGCTGGGGACGCGGATCAGATCGTTGAATTTCCAGCCCGTGGCTTCGGACGGCTTGGCCTTGGCGGCATCGACGAAGCGCGCGCGCGGCTGGCAGTTGGGGCTGGTGCGGACCACGGCGAACTTGTACGGCTCGACCGCCTGGCCGGTGAACGCGCCTTCGATGCGGGCGCAGGCCTCGGGAATCTGGCGCAGCGTGTGGACCACGCCGTTGGCCTGCGGCGTGGCGGCCGGGCGGGTGATCTCCGGGACCGGATCGGCGGCGAAGGCCGGCAGCGCGGCCAGCAGCAGGAGCGGGAGGATCGGGCGCATGGGGGCTTCCACGGGGGACAGGCCGCAAAGGCTGTCACGCGCCGGCTGAATCTCTGCTCACGG
>DATCYC010000136.1:0-6859 GCA_036570525.1 Luteimonas sp. | reverse complement strand
CGCAGGTTCACCCGCCACTCGGTGATGTCGCCGGTGTCGTTGGTCACGGCCTTGATCTCGTTCACCCATACGCCCTTGATGCCCTTCACCGTCTCGGACGTCTTCTTCAGGCCGTGGCGCACGGCGTCCTCCACGCTTTTTTCCGAGGACGCGTTGACTTCGATGACCTTGGCGACTGTCATTGCACTTCTCCAGTGGGGGCGGCATCGCCGCCGGAACGCGCAGGCTAGGCCCGGGCGCGTTAAGGCCGCGGCATGCGGTGCTAGCATCCGGCCATGAATCCGGCACCCAACCTCGTCCTCGTCGGCCCGATGGGCTCGGGCAAGTCGTCGATCGGCAGGCGGTTGGCTGAACGCTTCGGGCTGGCGTTCCACGACGCCGACCGCGAGATCGAGGCGCAGGCCGGCGCCAGCATCGCCACCATTTTCGAATGCGCCGGCGAGGCGGATTTCCGCGCGCGCGAACAGATCGTCCTGGCCGGGCTGCTCGCCGGTGAAGGCGCGGTGATCGCCACCGGCGGCGGCGCGGTGCTGGACGCGCGCACCCGGCAGCTGCTGCGCGAGCGCGGCTTCGTCGTGCACCTGCAGGTTGACGTCGCGCAGCAGCTTGTGCGACTGGCGCGCGACCGCAGCCGGCCGCTGCTGGCCGGCGGCGACCGCGAGGACGTGCTGCGCCGGCTCGCCGAGGTGCGCGACCCGCTGTACGACGACATCGCCGATTTGCGCTTCGACACCGCGACGATGGGCGCGGCCGACACCGCGGCGAAACTCGGGCACGTGCTCGATGCGCAATGGCAAATGGCCGCAACCGCAGGCGCCACGCGCCCATGAGCGGGCGCAGCGTCGAGGTCGGCGGCGCCCGGCCCTACCGCATCGACATCGGTACCGATCTGCTGCGCGACGGCGCTTTGCTTGCGCGCCCGCTGCGCGGCCGCCACGCGCTGGTGGTCAGCGACGACAACGTCGCGCCGCTGTACCTGCAGCGCACGGTCGATGCGCTGCGCGCCGCGCGCGCGGACATCCACGTCGCCAGCCACGCCATGCCGGCCGGCGAGCAGGAGAAGACCCTCGCACGCTTCGGCGACGCCATCGGCGCGCTGGCCGCACTCGGCGCCACCCGCGACGGATGCGTGTACGCACTCGGCGGCGGCGTGGTCGGCGACCTGGCCGGCTTCGCCGCCGCGTGCTGGATGCGCGGCATCGACTGCGTGCAACTGCCGACCACGCTGCTGGCGATGGTCGACTCTTCGGTGGGCGGCAAGACCGCGGTCGACCTGCCGCAGGGCAAGAACCTGGTCGGCGCCTTCCACCCGCCGGTCGCGGTGATCGCCGACACCGCCGCGCTGGCCACACTACCCGCGCGCGAACTACGCGCCGGTTTCGCGGAGATGATCAAGTACGGCGCGATCATCGACGCGCCCTTCCTCGACTGGCTCGCCGCGCATTCGGACGCGCTGCTCGGCGGCGACGCGGACGCGCTGTCCGAAGCCATCGCCCGCAGCTGCGCGCACAAGGCCGAGATCGTCGAACGCGACCCGTTCGAGCACGGCGAGCGCGCCCTGCTCAACTTCGGCCACACCTTCGGCCACGCCATCGAGACTGCGCAGGAATACGGCACGCTCAACCACGGCGAAGCCGTCGCCATCGGCATGGTCCTTGCCGCGCGGCTGTCCACCGCGCTGGGCATGGCAACCGACACCGATACGATGATCCTGCGTGCGCTGCTGCAGCGCTTCGGCCTGCCCACGACGCTGCCCAACGGCCTGGACCCGGACGCCCTGCTCGCGCACATGCACCTGGACAAGAAGGCCCAGGCCAGCGGTTTGCGCTTCGTGCTCTGGGACGGCCTGGGCCGCGCGCGCGTGGTGGCGGACGTGCCGGAGGACGTAGTGCGGACCGTACTGACCCAGTCACCCTGAAAGCAGGTTCCAGCCCTTCTCCTGCGAAGCGGGAGAAGGTGGCGCGAAGCGCCGGATGAGGGCGCGAGCGAAGCGAGCTGCTCTTGCGCTTCTCAGGCAGAGCCAGGTCAAAAGCATGCTTCGCTTCGCTCGCTCCCCTCATCCGCCCTCCGGGCACCTTCTCCCGTGAACGGGAGAAGGCTTGTCGGGACGAAACTCGCGGCACGCCCCCGGCGCCTCGGGCACGAAACCCGTGACAGGCGCTACCTGCCTCCCCGCGCCGTACAATGCCCGCCCCATGCGCCTGTTCATGCAACAACGCCCAGACGGCCACGACGCGCCGCGATTCGTGCAGCTGATGCTGCAGCCCGACCTGTTCGGCGGCTGGTCGCTGGTGCGCGAAACCGGGCAGATGGGCGGCCGCAGCACGGTGCGGCGCGAGCAGTTCCCCGACCACCCCAGCGCGCTCGCCGCGCTGGAACACGCGCGCGACCAGCAGCTCAAGCGCGGCTTCCAGCTGATGTTCACGCAGGGCACGGACGCGCCGAAATAAGCCCCTCCCCCTGTGAAGGCAGGGGGAGGCCGGGAAGCGGTGGCCACGGTTCGCGATGACCCCAAAGGCACCCCTCCCCAGCCCTCCCCTGCCTTCGCAAGGGCGGGAGCAAACCCAAAACCCTTGTGGAAAACATGATGCCCAACACCCCCGCCAACGACCGCTTCCTCCGCGCCCTGCGCCGCGAACCCGTCGACCGCACGCCCGTCTGGCTGATGCGCCAGGCCGGCCGCTACCTGCCCGAGTACCGCGCCACCCGCGCCAGGGCCGGCAGTTTCCTGGCGATGGCCAAGAACCCGGAGATCGCCTGCGAGGTCACCCTGCAGCCGCTGGCGCGCTTCGACCTGGACGCGGCGATCCTGTTTTCCGACATCCTCACCATCCCCGACGCGATGGGCCTGGGCCTGCATTTCGTCGACGGCGAAGGCCCCAAGTTCCGCGACCCGGTGCGCGACGCCGCGGCGATCGCGAAGCTCGGCGTGCCGGACATGGAAACCGAGCTGCGCTACGTGATGGACGCGGTGCGCGTGATCCGCCGCGAGCTGGACGACAAGGTGCCGCTGATCGGCTTCTCCGGCAGCCCGTGGACGCTGGCCTGCTACATGGTCGAGGGCGGCGGCAGCAAGGACTTCGCGCGGATCAAGGCGCTGGCGCTCAACGATCCGAAGGCGCTGCACGCGCTGCTGTCGGTCAACACCGACGCGGTGATCGCCTACCTGTCCGCCCAGCGCGCGGCCGGCGCGCAGGCGCTGCAGGTGTTCGACACCTGGGGCGGCGTGCTGTCGCCGGCGATGTATCGCGAATTCTCGCTGCCGTACCTGGCCCGCATAGCGAGCGAACTCGAGCGCGGCGAAGGCAGCGAGCGCACTCCGCTGATCCTGTTCGGCAAGGGCAACGCCACGCACCTGGAAGCGCTGGCCGACTGCGGCACCGAGGGCGTCGGCGTCGACTGGCTGGTCGAACTTGGCGAAGCCGCGCGTCGCACGCAGGGCAAGGTCGCACTGCAGGGCAACCTCGACCCGGCGACGCTCTATGGTTCACCCGACGCGATCCGCAGCGCCGTACGCCAGGCGCTGGACAGCTACCGCGACGGCAACGGCGGTTCGCGCGAAGGCCACGTGTTCAACCTCGGCCACGGCATGTCCCCGGACATGAACCCCGACCACGTCGCCGTGCTGGTCGACGAAGTGCACGCCTACAGCGCCCGCTAGCCCGGATTCGCCCCGCAGGAGCGCACTTGGGCGCGGCCGACGCCGGGTGTGAAGCAGTCGCGCCCAAGTGCGCTCCTACGGGGGTGCCGCTCCCGGCCTACTCCTCCGGCGGCGGCTGCAGCTTCGTTGCCAGCTCCTCGAAATCCGCGATCACGCTTTCCAGCGCATCGTGCAGCTCACCCTGGCGCGTCATCAGGTCGTCGATCTTCGCGGTCTGCTCCAGCTTGGACAGCTCGCCGTCGAACAGCAGCCACGCGGCGGTCAGCGTCTCCACGTTGTTGCCGGAGTAGTGGCGCATCTCCTTGAGCTGGCTCAGCGTGTCGTTGACGTGGTCCAGCGGGGTCTTGGGGTTGTCGGACATCGCACCCTCCTTCGGCGGGCGTGGATTCCTGCCGAGCGTAGGTGCGCCTGTGGAACGGCCGCGTCAAATGGCTGAACCGCAGCTGCAGGAGCTGCCGCGCCGCAGGTCGGGGCCATGCCCCCGACGGCTTTTCGTCCCCGGAGTGCCGGGGGCGTAGCCCCGACCTGCGATTCAGGCCTGCAGTCCGGCCTCGATGGACAGGTTCTCCAGGTCGCGGCCCACCGACGCTGCGGCCACCAGCCGGCCCGCGCGGTAATAGCGCGCGGTGAAGTCGCGCGCAGGCACGTCGCCGTCGATCCTCACCTCGTCCCAACCCGCCATGTAGCCGCTGCAGCGCAGTTCGACGCCCTGATGGTGGGTCCAGAAGAACGGCACGTCGGTGAACGCGCGCGCGGCGCCCAGCATGTTCGCGGCCGCCGCCTGGCCCTGCCGCTGCGCGTGCACCCAATGCTCCACGCGCACCCGTTCCCCGTCATGCAGGTAGCTCGCCACGTCGCCGGCCGCAAAAATTCCTGCCACCGAAGCCTGCAGCTGCGCGTCGACCAGGATGCCGTTGTCCACGTCCAGCCCCGCCGCCGCGGCAAGCTGCGTGCGCGGCGACACGCCGACGCCCACGACAAGCATGTCGGCCGCGATCGTGGTGCCGTCCTCCAGCGTGAGCACGCTGCCGTCGAAGCCCCTGGCGGTCGCGCGCAGGTGGAACACCACGCCCTGTTCGCGATGCAGTCCGGCGAGGAAGCCGCCGATTCCAGGACCGAGCGCACGCGCCATCGGCACTTCGTCCGGCGCCACCACGTGCACCTCCAGGCCGCGCGCGTGCAGCGCGCCGGCGGCTTCCAGGCCGATGAACCCGGCGCCGACGAAGGCCACCGAGCGCGCATTGGCGCACGCGGCGATGATCGCGCGCGCATCGGCCAGCGAACGCAGCGCGAACACGTTGGGCCGGTCGAACCCGGGCAGCGGCAGCCTGCGCGGTTCGGCGCCGGTGGCGAGCAGCAGCGCGCCGTAATCGAGGCGCTCGCCCGTGCCGAGATGCACCTGCCGCGCGGCGGTGTCGATTGCGGTGACCTCGCAGCCCAGGCGCAGGTCGATATCGTGCTCGGCGTAGAACTCGGGGCCCTGCAGCGGTATCCAGTCTTCATCCGCGGTGCCGGCCAGATAATCCTTCGACAGGTTCGGACGGTCGCAGGGCGCGTCCGCGTCGGCGCTCGGCATCGACAGGCGGCCGCCGAAGCCCAGCTCTCGCAGCCGCTGTGCCGCGGCGAATCCCGCCGCGCCACCGCCGACGATGACGATCGCGCCCGGATCGACGCGCGGGCCCGGCGCGGGCGTCGGCGCTTCATCCCGCTTCGCACGCACGAACACCGTGTCGCCCACGACCTGCGTGTGCCACGTCGCCAGCGGCGCGAACGCCGGAGCCCGCAGCGCAGCGCCCGTGCGCAGGCTGAAACAGGCGTGGTGCAACGGACAGCGCACCTCGCCGTCTACCACCAGCCCCTCGCCCAGCGACCCGCCGTAGTGCGTGCAGCTGCCGGCGACCGCGTGGAAGCCGTCGTCCAGGCGCGCCAGCAATACCGGTTCGCCGTCGACGTGGCCGGCAAGCACGCCGCCGTTCGGTACGTCGGCCAATGGCACGCCCTGGGCCAGGTCGGGACCCGGTGGAACGCCGTCGGAATGTGTCATGGGGAATCTCCTTCGAAATGCATCGCAGGAGCGCCCCATGGGCGCGATCCGCGCAATGGCGCGGAAACATGTCGCGCCCATGGGGCGCTCCTGCGGCGATGGTTTGCAACGTACGCCCGATTGGATGACGCAGGCGTCACCAGGTTCCCGCTCCGCGCGCGGGAACCTCGCGGCCGCTGGCGCATCCGATGGGTATTCCCCATGCAAGGGCACGCCATGCTCGAAGAACGCCAGACCACCATCGAATCCGCGCCACTGCAGCGCGATGCCGCACCCGAAGACGCGCGCCCCGGCCGCCGGGAAGCCGAAGCCGCCGTGCGCACGCTGATCCGCTGGGCCGGCGACCATCCATCGCGCGAAGGCCTGGCCGAAACGCCCGCGCGCGTGGTGCGCGCCTACGAAGAATGGTTCGGCGGTTACGCGCTCGACCCCGAACAGATCCTGGGCCGCACCTTCGAAGGCGCCGGCTACGACGACATCGTGCTGCTGCGCGACATCCCGCTGCGCTCCACCTGCGAACACCACATGGCCCCGATCCGCGGCGTTGCCCACGTCGCCTACCTGCCCGGCGAGCGCGTGGTGGGGATCTCCAAGCTCGCGCGCCTGGTGGACGCCTATGCGCGGCGCCTGCAGATCCAGGAGCGCATGACGAACGAGATCGCCGACACCCTCGACCGCGTCCTGCACCCGCGCGGCGTGGCGGTGGTCATCCAGGCCAGCCACGAGTGCATCAGTTCGCGCGGCATCGGCATGCACGGCGTGGCGATGGTGACGCGGCGGCTGACCGGCCAGTTCGAACGCGACCCGTGGCGGCGCGACATCCTCGCCGCGCTGGCGGCCTGAAGGTCGCGGCCGGGCCTACAGGCAGGCTGCCTGAAACACCCCACCAGGAAGTCCACCAGGCGCCGGGTCTTCATCGGCAACTGCTTGCGCGTGGCGTAGACGACGTGGATGCCCAGTTCGATCGACCGGTACCCGGGCATGAGTTCGACCAGCGTTCCCTGCGCCAGGTCGGGGCCGACCAGGAAGTCGGGCTGCAGGATGACGCCCTGGTCCTCCAGCGCCGCGACCCGGCAGGTGTCGCCGCTGTTGGTATGGATGCGCGGGCGCACGCGCACCTCGACTTCGCCGTCCGGTCCCGCGAGGCGCCAGAC
>DATCYC010000135.1:0-2070 GCA_036570525.1 Luteimonas sp. | reverse complement strand
CTTCAGATACTTCTTCAGCGCCCGATCCCGCTTGAGCGGCGACAGGTAGTCGATGAACAGCTTGCCGTCGAGATGGTCGACCTCGTGCTGGATGCAGGTCGCCAGCAGGTCGTCGACCTCGAGCACGAACGGCTTGCCGTGGCGGTCCAGCGCCTCGACCTCGATGCCGTCGGCGCGGGTCACGTCGGCGAAGATGCCGGGGATCGACAGGCAGCCTTCCTGGTGTTCGCGCAGCTGCTCGGTGCGGTGGCGGATCACCGGGTTGATGAACACCAGCGGCTGGTCGCGGGCCTCGGTCACGTCGATGACCATGAAGCGCTCGTGCACGTCGACCTGGGTCGCGGCCAGGCCGATGCCCGGCGCGGTGTACATGGTTTCGAGCATGTCATCGAGCAGGCGCTGGAACTGCGCGGTGGCGATGCGGTCGGTATCCAGGGCGCCGGCGACGTTGCGCAGGCGCGGATGGGGCAGTTCGAGGATCGGTAGCAGGGACATGGGAAGCGTTCTGGTGGTCGGCGTGGGCACCCCGGGCGTTCGCGGGGCGCTGCGGGCGGCTCCGGCGCGGCCCAAAGGGTGGCACCGGTCACAACCATGGACTCGATGCCGCAATTGTAGCCCTCGCGGGCTTGCGTTGCGCCGGGTTCTGTAGGCTATAGTGCCCCGGCTGGAATGGGGAAATTCCGGGAAATTCCAAGGGGAGCAAGTAGATGGCCGGCATGCTTCAGCGCCTTTCTCAGGGGCTTCGCACGGGTTTTGCAGTCGCACTGCTGATGGTGGCGGGCTACGCCATGGCACAGGGCGTCCGTGGCGATCACCCCGATACCTATGTCGTCGTGCGCGGCGACACCCTGTGGGACATCGCGGGCAAGTTCCTGCAGCATCCATGGCTGTGGCCGGAGATCTGGCAGGCCAACCCGCAGATCGCCAACCCGCACCTGATCTATCCGGGCGACGTCATCAGCCTGGCCTATCTCGACCGCGTCACCGTGCAGCAGGGGCCGCGCGACGTCGCCCAGCCGATCAACGCGATCCCGCTGTCGGACATCGAGCCGTTCCTCAAGGACCTGCGCGTGGTCGACGACTTCGAGCAGCTGCCCTACGTGGTCGGCCTCGAGGACGACCGCCTGCGCGGCAGCAAGGACCAGGTCGTCTACGTGCGCGGCCTGCCCGCGGCCACGCCCGGCCAGCGCTACCTCGTCGTGCGCCCGACCGTGCGCTACACGCGCCTGGAGCGCTCCGGCATGTGCTGCGACCTGCTGGAGAAGGACGACCTCGACTACCGCGGCAAGCGCGATGTCGACTTCGGCAAGTACTGGAACCACGTCGTGTTCCCCGACAAGGGCGGCGAAATGCTCGGTTACGAGCTGATGCGCGTGAACATCGGCACCGTGACCCGCGGCGAAGTCGGCGGCATCGAGGCCAGCACCGTGCTGCTCGACGAGGCCGGCCGCGAAGTCCGCATCGGCGACCGCCTGATCGCTGTCGACGCCCAGCCCTACGACCTGCAGTTCTTCCCGCATCCGCCGAAGCAGCAGCTCGAATACGGCCGCGCGCGCGTGCTGGCCGTGACCGACACCTTGTCCTACGGCGGCCCGCGCGACGTGGTGGCGCTGTCGGTCGGCGCCCGCGAGGGGATCGACAACGGCACCGTGTTCTCGATCTGGCGCGAAGGCAGCAACGTCGTCGACCGCGTCGAGCACAGCGCCGAGTTCCCGGCGGGCGCCGAAAGCTTTGACGGCAAGGTGCGCCTGCCCGACGAGTACGCCGGCCACGTGATCGTGTTCCGCACCTACGACAAGGTCAGCTACGGCCTGGTCATGGACAGCACCAAACCGACCCGGATCGGCTACCACCTCAAGCATCCGGACGCGCCGTACTGAGATTCAGGGTTTCCTGACCCGACAACGCGACGGCGCCCGAGGGCGCCGTCGTCGTTTCCGCATTACGCTGGCGCGATGATCGAACCCCACCAGGATGCCCTGCTGCGGCTGGTCGGCGCGGGTGGCTCCGCGGCGACGCGACGCGCCCTGCTCGACGCCCATCGCGAGCCCGCCACCGCGCTCGCCGCCG
>DATCYC010000134.1:0-8867 GCA_036570525.1 Luteimonas sp. | reverse complement strand
CCCGTCCCGACGGCGCAGCGATGCAGCCCCGATGGCCCCGGGCCGCGATTCGGGGCCGGTTTTGCTGTTAGTCTCGACCCCTTGCGCAGCCCACTTTGCAGCCATCGGACACGACCGGCGCGGTGGGCTTTCTTCCGGGGCAAGAAGAAGGATCACGATACGTGGATGCATTCCTGAATTCGCTCAACGACATCATCTGGAGCATGGCACTGGTCGGGCTGTGCCTGGGCCTGGGCCTGTATTTCTCGATCCGCACCCGCTTCATGCAGGTCTGGGGCGTGCCGGAAATGCTGCGCCTGATGTTCAACAACAAGTCGTCGAGTTCAGGCGTGTCCTCGTTCCAGGCGCTGGCGGTCTCGCTGGCCGGGCGGGTAGGCACCGGCAACATTGCCGGCGTCGCCACTGCGATCGCGTTCGGTGGACCGGGTGCGGTGTTCTGGATGTGGGCGATGGCCTTCTTCGGCGCCTCGACGTCGTACATCGAGTGCACCCTGGCGCAGATCTACAAGGAGAAGGACGACCAGGGCCGCTATCGCGGCGGGCCGGCCTATTACATCGAGAAGGCGATGGGGCTGAAGTGGTACGCGTGGGTGTTCGCGGTGGTCACCGTGTTCGCCTGCGGCGTGCTGCTGCCGGTGGTGCAGATCAACACCCTGGCCAGCAGCATGCAGACGGCGTTCGAACTGCCGCCGCTGCTGCTCGCAGCCGGGATCGCGGTGCCGCTGGCGCTGATCATCTTCGGCGGCATCAAGCGGATCGCCAGCTTCGCCGAGATGGCGGTGCCGTTCATGGCGGTCGCCTACCTCCTCGTTGCGCTGGTGATCATGGTGCTCAACTACGAGCGCCTGCCGGCGATGTTCGAGCTGATCATCAGCAGTGCCTTCGGCCTGCATGCCGGGTTCGGCGCGATGCTCGGCCTGGCGGTCGAGTGGGGTGTGAAACGCGGCATCTATTCCAACGAGGCCGGCCAGGGCACCGGTCCGCACGCGGCCGCCGCGGCCGAGGTACAGCATCCGGCGCAGCAGGGCTTCGTGCAGGCGTTCGCGGTCTACGTAGACACGCTGCTGGTGTGCTCGGCGACGGCGTTCATGATCCTGGCCAGCGGCATGTACAACATTGCCGACCCGGCCGCGGCGGGCGGGTTCCTGTACCAGGCGCTGCCGGGCGCCGTGGCGGGGCCAGACTTCTCGCAGGCCGCCGTCGATTCGACGTTCCCGGGCTGGGGCGCGGGCTTCGTCGCCATCGCGCTGCTGTTCTTCGTGTTCACCACGGTGATGGCCTACTACTACATGGCCGAGACCAACATCGCCTACATCAACCGCAAGGTGCACCGGCCATGGCTGATCCTGGTGCTGCGGCTGACGATCATCGGCGCGGTGTTCCTGGGGGTGTTCCGCACCACCGGCGGCGCGTGGGCGCTGGGCGACGTCGGGGTCGGCCTGATGGCCTGGCTGAACCTGATCGCGATCGTGATCCTGCAGAAGCCCGCGCTGGCTGCGCTGCGCGACTACCAGCGGCAACGCAAGGCCAAGGTGGCCGACTACGATTTCGACCCGGTGGCGCTGGGCATCCGCAACGCGCACTACTGGGAGCAGCGCAAGGCCGGGCTGGAACCCGACTTGCCGGAGCCCGGAAAGAGCGACCGTTGATCTCGTAGCCCGGGTAAGGCCAAAGGCCGCACCCGGGGGGGGCCGGTCGACGCGGCGCGTCCCGGATGCGCTTCGCTTATCCGGCCTGCGGAGCTTTCCCGATTCCCGATTCCCGGCTACTTCGGCGCCAGCCGCACCGCGCCATCCAGGCGGATCGTCTCGCCGTTGATGTAGCGGTTGCCCAGCAGGTAGGCGACCAGGTCGGCGAACTCCTCCGGCTTGCCCAGGCGCGACGGGAACGGTATCGACGCGGACAGCGACTGCTGCACCTCGTCCGGCATGCCGTCGACCATCGGCGTCCAGAAGATGCCCGGCGCGACGGTGTTGACGCGGATGCCGAAGCGGGCGAGCTCGCGCGCCATCGGCAGGGTCATGCCGACCACGCCGCCCTTCGAAGCCGAGTACGCAGCCTGTCCGATCTGGCCCTCGTAGGCCGCCACGGACGCGGTGTTGACGATCGCGCCGCGCTCGCCGTCCTCGCCCGTCTCGTTGTGCTGCATCTGCGCAGCGGCGGCCTTGGCGACGTTGAAGCTGCCGACCAGGTTGACCATCACCGTGGTCGAGAAATTCTTCAGCGGCATCGGCGCCTCGCGCCCCAGGACGCGGCCGGCGCCGAGGATGCCGGCGCAGTTGATGGTGGCGTTGAGCCCGCCGAGGAAGTCCTTCGCCGCGGCGACGTTGGCGACCACGCCGTCCTCGTCGGTGACGTCGGTCCTGAAGTAGCGGGCGTTGGCCTCGCCCAGCGCGGCGACGGCCGCCGCGCCCTTCTCGTCGTTGACGTCGAACAGCGCGGCCTTGCCGCCGTCGGCGACGATGCGCGTGGCCACGGCCAGGCCGAGGCCGGAGACGCCGCCGGTGACGACGGCGCGGATCGAATCGGGTTGCATGCGGAGTCCCGGTAAGCGGAAAGCCGGGATTTTAACCGTGATGGCCGAGTGCTTGGGCGAGGCGCCCGCGAAGATCTACGCGACGTCGCCGGTTGGCCGGTTGGATATCAGCCGGCGCGCGAACTCGTCCGGCCGCAGGCCCGGCGCGAACAGGAAGCCCTGGCCGACCGGAACGCCCAGTTCGAGCAGGAACCGGCGCTGCTGCTCGGACTCCACGCCCTCGGCCACCAGCCCCAGCCCGAGGCTGCGGGCGATGCCGGCGACGGCCTGGCAGACCGCGACGTCGGACTTGTTGCCCGGCACGCCCTCGACGAACAGCTGGCTCAGCTTCAGGCCGTGGATCGGCAGCCGGCGCAGGTAGTTGAGCGCGCTGTAGCCCTCGCCGAAGTCGTCGATGGTCAGCACCACGCCCTGTTCGCGCAGGCGCGCGAAGGTGCGCAGCGTGTCCGGCGCATCCTCGATCAGCACGCGTTCGGTGAACTCCAGCTCCAGCGCGGTGCCCGGCAGGTCGAACTCGGCGAGCACGCCGCGCACGTTGTCGGCCAGGTCGTCGCCGAGGAACTGCCGGTAGGACACGTTGACCGCCACGCGCACGATGCCCAGGCCTTCGTCGCGCCACTGCGCCGCCTGCCTGCAGGCTTCGCGCAATACCCAGCTGCCGATGCGGACGATGTCGCCGGTAGTCTCGGCGTGGCCGATGAAGTGGTCGGGCCGCATTTCGCCCAGTTGCCGGTTCTGCCAGCGGATCAGGGCCTCGGCGGCGATGATGCGGCCGCCCTTGAGGTCGACCTGGGGCTGGTAGACCAGGTGGAACTCGTTGTTGTCGGTGGCCCGGCGCAGGTGGGTCTCGACGCGGAGCCGGTCCTGCTGCGTCTGTGCCAGCGCCGGGGTGAACACCTGCCAGCCGTTGCGGATGCGGCGCTTGCTGTCGTACATCGCCGCGTCCGCGCTGTGGATCAGGGTCTGCGGCCGGTTGCCGTGCTCGGGCGCGCGCGCGATGCCGATGCTGGCGGTGATCGCGAACTCCTCCTTCTCGAACCGGAAGCTGTCGCCGAAGGCATCGAGGATGGCATCGGCGACGCGCTCGGGCCGATCCTCGTCGTCCTCGGTGCTGCATACGACCAGGAATTCGTCGCCGCCGAAGCGGGCGATCAGGCCCTCGGTGCCCACCGCGCGCACGATCCGGCGCGCGGCGTTCATCAGCAGTTCGTCCCCGGCGTTGTGGCCGAGCACGTCGTTGACCACCTTGAAGCGGTCCAGGTCGATGTAGAGCACGGCCACGCGCGACTGCGCCGGGTCGGCCAGGCGCGCGCTGATCTCGCCGAGGATCGCGTCGCGGTTCATCAGCCCGGTGAGCGGGTCGCTGCGCGCCTGCACGCGCAGTGTTTCCTCGCCGTGCTTGAGTTCGGTGATGTCCTGCAGGGTGCCGGTCAGGTGCGAGGTGGCCGGGTCCCCCGGCACGCCGCCGCCGATCACGCGCACCCAGAACGCGTGCCCGTCGGCGCGCGCGCCCTGCAGTTCGAGGTCGAAGTCGCGCCCCTCCCGGATCACGTGGTCCAGCGCCGCGCGCATGCGCAGGCGATCGCCGGGGGCCAGGCAGTCGACCATGCCCGGCATCGTCACCGGCGGCACGTCCTGGGCGAGGATGCGCGCCGATTCGTCGGTGAGGTAGAGGTGGTCGCTGGTGCAGTCCCACTCCCAGCCGCCGATGTGCGCCAGCGCCTGCACGCGGTCGAACAGGGCGCTGTCGCGCTTGAGTTCGGTGACGTCGCTGAACATCGACAGCACCTGGTGAGGCCGGTCGGCATCGGCCGCGTACTGTGGCACCACAGTGACCGACAGCCAGCTCAGCTGGCGCCGCTGGCGGTGGTAGAGGCCGAGCAGGGTGCTCTCGATGATCCTGCCCTCGCGCATCGCGCGGACCGACGGGTACTCGGCCTCAGGCATCACCGTGCCGTCCTCGCGCACCAGCATCCAGTTCTCCAGCCGCATCGCGTCGTCGAGCGATTCGTCGCCCTCGATGCCCAGCAGGCGCAGCGCCGCCGAGTTGCCGTAGGTGAAGTTGAGGTGTTCGTCCTGGACCACGATGCCCTTGTCGATCACCTCCATCAGCTCGCGGTAGCGCAGCTCGGCGTCGTGGCGGCCGCTGAGGTCGCGCGCCACCGCCACCAGGCACTTGCGGCCGTCGTGCTGGAAGCCGGCCGAATGCACCTCGACCGGGAACCGGGTGCCGTCGGCGCGCATGTTGGTCACTTCGATGACGTAGGTGCGGCCGCGGTTGATGGTGTCCCAGACCGGGCCGAGGTGGCCCTTGGGCAGGTCCGGGTTCAGCACCTCGATCGGCTGGCCGATGATCTCCTCGCGCGGGCGCCGGTAGGCGGCCATGCCGGCCTTGTTGAGGTCGAGCACGATGCCGCGCTCGTCGAGGATGCTGACCGGGTCGGGCACGGCGTCGAACAGGGCGTGGTAGCGCAGGCGCGCGGTCTCCGCGTCGGTGCTGGCCGCGTGCAACGCATCACGGGCCTGCGCCAGCAGGAGGCGGACGTCGGGGGCCAGGGACGGGTCGCGGCTGGCCGCGTCAAGGGCAGCCGCGATCTGTGCGGTGCCATCGTTGGCCGACAGCCTGGAAGTTTCCTCCGGCAGCCGTCGGCTCGTGCTCATGAGGCGGCGCGCGCCCGGGTGACCTTGCTGCCGGTGTCGCGGCCGAGCAGGGCCGCGAGCCAGCGGCCGGTGTCGCTGAGCGAGGCCAGGTCGATGCCGGTATCGATGCCCATGCCGTGCAGCATATACGCCACGTCCTCGCTGGCAACGTTGCCGGTCGCACCTTTTGCATACGGGCAGCCGCCGGTGCCCGAGACCGCCGCGTCGACCACCGCCACGCCTTCCTCCAGGCAGGCCAGGATGTTCGCCAGCGCCTGGCCGTAGGTGTCGTGGAAGTGCACGGCCAGCGCCGGCATCGGCACCGCCCCGGCCACCGCCAGCAGCATCGCGCGCGCCTTGCCCGGCGTGCCGACGCCGATCGTGTCGCCCAGCGAGATCTCGTAGCAGCCCATCGCGTGCAGCGCCCGCGCGACACGCACCACGTCGGCGACCGGCACGTCGCCCTGGTAGGGGCAGCCGAGCACGGTGGACACGTAGCCGCGCACCGGCACGCCGTCGGCCCGTGCGCGTTCGAGTACCGGTGCGAAGCGCGCCAGCGACTGATCGATGGTCGCGTTGGTGTTGGCCTTGTTGAACGCCTCCGACGCCGCGGTGAACACCGCGATCTCGTCTGCGCCCGCCTCGCGCGCGCGGTCGTATCCGCGTTCGTTGGGCACCAGCACCGGGTAGCGCACGCCCGGCCTGCGCGCGATGCCGGCGTAGACCTCGGCGGCATCGGCCAGCTGCGGCACCCACTTCGGGCTGACGAAGCTGGTGGCTTCGACCGTCCGCAGGCCAGTGGCCGACAGGCGGTCGATCAACTCGATCTTGGCCGCGGTGGGAATGATGGCCTTCTCGTTCTGCAGGCCGTCGCGTGGGCCGACCTCGACGATGCGGACGCTGGAGGGCAGGGCCATGCTCAGGTCTCCAGCGTGACCAGGCTGGCGTCGGCGTCGACGAATTCGCCTTCCGCCGTGCGCACCTGCGCGACCACGCCATCGCGCGGCGCCTTCAGTGAAAGCTCCATCTTCATCGCTTCCATCACCAGCAATTCCTGTCCCTGCGCCACGCTGTCACCACCGGCCACGCGCACCAGCACGATGCGGCCCGGCATGGGTGCGGCCACCTGGTCTCCGCTGCCATCGGCGCCTGCATGCTCGGCCTGGTAGGCCGGCACGCGCTCGTAGCGCCAGCGCCGTTCACCGTCGTGCAACAAAATCCGGCGTGCATCGGCATCGATGCGGTAACGCCGGCCCCGTTCGTCGAAACGGGCGCTGAGGCCGGTTTCGGCCAGGTGCGAGCCCGCCAGGCGGGCGCCGGCCACCACCGTGGTGCTGTCGTCGTGCTCGATGCGGTACTCGCCGTCGGCGCCGTGCGCAGGGATGTCGTGGCGGGTGTCGGCCCGGCGCAGCACCAGCCGGCGCTGTCCGGCGTGGCCCAGGCGCCAGCCGTCGGCGATGCCCCAGGGCGAGGATGGGTCGCCGCTGCGCGCGGTGGCATCGCGCGTTGCGGCCTCTTCCAGCAGCAGGGCGACGGTGGCCGCGGCGGCGATCGGGCCGGCGTCGTCGCCGGCGCCGATGAAGTCTTCGAGGTGGCGGTCGAGGTAGCCGGTGTCGATGCTCGCCTCGACGACGACCGGGTGCCGCACCAGCCGTTCGAGGAAGGCGATGTTCGATTTCGGCCCTTCGATCCCGCACTGCGCCAGCGCCTCGCGCAGGCGGGCGAGGGCGCGCGGGCGGTCTTCGTCCCACACGACCAGCTTGGCGATCATCGGGTCGTAGAAGATCGTCACCGTGTCGCCTTCCACCACGCCCGAGTCGATGCGCACGTGCCGCGACGGCGTGGGCAGGCGCAGGCGTTCGAGCTTGCCCGAGCCGGGCAGGAAGCCGGCATCGGGATCCTCCGCGTACAGCCGGACCTCGATGGCGTGGCCGTTGCGAGGGACGTCTTCCTGCGCCAGTGGCAGCGGCTCGCCGGCGGCGATGCGCAGCTGCCATTCGACCAGGTCCAGGCCGGTCACGCATTCGGTGACCGGGTGCTCCACCTGCAGCCGCGTGTTGATCTCCATGAAGAAGAACTCGCCCGACGGCGCGACGATGAACTCGATCGTGCCTGCGTTGGCGTAGTCGATCGCGTGTGCGGCCTGCACCGCGGCCGCACCCATGGCTGCGCGCAGTTCCGGCGTGACGAAGGGCGAGGGCGATTCCTCCAGCACCTTCTGGTAGCGGCGCTGCGCCGAACACTCGCGTTCGCCCAGGTGGATGGCGTTGCCCGTGGCGTCTCCGAACACCTGGATCTCGATGTGGCGCGGGGACTCGATGTAGCGTTCGAGCAGTACGCGGTCGCGGCCGAAGGCGCTCTTCGCCTCGCGCTGGCAACTTTCCAGGCTGGGCAGGAACTCGTCGAGGCTGCGCACGATCCGCATCCCCTTGCCGCCGCCGCCGTGGGCTGCCTTGATCATCAGTGGGAAGCCGATGCGCGCCGCTTCGCGCGCCAGCAGTGCGGGCGACTGGTCCTCGCCGGTATAGCCGGGCACCACCGGCACCCCGGCGGCGGCCATCAGGTCCTTGGCGCCGGCCTTGCTGCCCATCTTGCGCATCGAATCGCCGGACGGGCCGATGAAGGCCAGCCCGGCGGCCTTGACCGCGTCGGCGAAGTCGGCGTTCTCGCTGAGGAAGCCGTAGCCGGGATGGATCGCCTGCGCGCCGGATTGTTTCGCGACTTCCAGGATCGCGTCGCCGCGCAGGTAGCTGTCCTGCGGCCGCGGGCCGCCGATCGGCCAAGCCTCGTCGGCCAGCCGCACGTGCTGCGCGTCAGCGTCGGCCTCCGAGTACACCGCCACCGTGGCGATGCCGAGCCGGCGCGCGGTGCGGATCACCCGGCAGGCGATTTCGCCGCGGTTGGCGATGAGGATCTTTTCAAACATGCGTGTCTCTGCTCTGAAGCCCTCCCCTTCAAGGGGAGGGTTGGGTGGGGATGGGTCTCGCCCGGTCTCGCAGCGCAGCCAGGATCACTTCCAGCACTCCTTCCCGGTTCTCGAAAACCTCGTGGTTCCAGAACCGCAGCACGGCGAAGCCCGCCTGTTCCAACTGTCGCGTCCGCCAGTCATCGTACTTCGTCGACTCGGCATGCTGTCCTCCGTCCAGTTCGACTACGAGCTTTCGTTCGATGCAGGCGAAATCGAGGATGTAGTCGCCGAAAGGATGCTGCCTTCGGAACTTCGCGCCATCGAGCTGTTTGCCTCGCAGGGATTGCCAGAGTTCGCGTTCGGTGTCAGTCGGGTTGCGTCGAAGTTTTCGTTGGCGTTGTTCTTTCCGGATCCGTGTGTTGCCCTGGGCTTCCATGGCGTTTGCCCCTCTCTTTCCTGATGCTTGTGCGGTGGGGAAACCCATCCCCACCCAACCCTCCCCTTGAAGGGGAGGGCTTTGATCGGTTGTTCGGTTACTTCGTCTCCGTCCACGCCGGCGCGCGCTTGTCGAGGAATGATGACAGCCCTTCCTGCCCTTCCGCCGACACCCGCAGCCGCGCGATCAGATCGGCGTTGGCCACATCGATGGCGTCGCGATCGCGCAGCCAGGCCACGTCGCGGACGAGCGACTTTGCCTGCGCCGATGCGACCGGCCCGGCCTTGAGCAGCAGCGCGACCTGGCGGTCGACCGCGGCATCCAGGGCATCGGCCGCGACGACCTCG
>DATCYC010000133.1:0-2655 GCA_036570525.1 Luteimonas sp. | reverse complement strand
GCGCCGGTGAGCGTGGCGACGTCGACGGTCGCCTGCGGCTCGTACTTCTGCACGTAGGTCAGCGCGTCGCACAGGATCAGGCGGCCCTCGGCGTCGGTGTTGCCGACCTCGATGGTCTTGCCGGACATGCTGGTGATCACGTCGGACGGGCGGTAGGCGTTGCCGTCGATCGCGTTCTCGACCGCGGGTACGACGACCACGAGATTGATCGGCAGCTTCATCTTCACCGCCGCGACGAAGGTGCCGATGACGGTGGCGCCGCCGCACATGTCGTACTTCATCTCCTCGATCCCGCCCTGGGTCTTGAGGTTGACGCCGCCGGTGTCGAAGGTGATGCCCTTGCCGACCAGCGCGAACGGCTTGGCGTCGCCGCCGCCGTTCCACTTCAGGACCACCAGGTGCGGACGGTTGGCCGAGCCGCGCGCGACCGCGAGCAGCGAGCCCATGCCGAGCGCTTCCATCTGCTTCTCGTCGAGGATCTCGGACTCGGCGCCGTTGTCGGCGGCGAACTTGCGCGCCTGTTCGGCGATGTAGGCCGGGTTGCAGATGTTGGCCGGCAGGTTGCCCAGGCCGCGTGCGAACTCGACGCCCTCGGCGATCGCGACGCCCTGCGCCAGCGCAGTGGCATCGTCGCCGGCGATGGCCAGCGACTTCAGCCCGCTGTCGTCGTTCTTCGCCTTGTTCTTGTCGCCCAGGGTGGCGGTGTAGCGGTAGCTGGCGTGCGAGGCGGCGATCACGGCCTGGCGGATGTTCCAGGCCTTGTCGCGGCCGGCGACCTCGAGCTCGGACAGGGTGAACAACGCGCTCGCGCCGGCACCGCCCTTGAGCGCGCGCGCGGCGTCGGCGACGGCCTTCAGGTACTGCGGCACGGCGAACTTGGCCTTGTCGCCCAGGCCGACGACCAGCACGCGCGGCGCGGCGACGCCGGGCAGGTCGTGCAGCAGCGCGGTGCGGCCGGTCTTGCCGGACACGTCGCCGCGCTCGACCAGGGCCTGCAGGCGGCCGCCGCTGGCGCTGTCGACGGCCTGCGCCGCCGGGGACAGCACCTTGTCGGCGAAGACCCCGACGATGACGCAATCGGTGGTGGCGGTGGCGGGCGTGGACTGGTTCAGGGCGAATTCGAGGGTCATGGGTCTTTATGGGTCTCTGGAAAGCGGATGGCCGCGCATGCAGCGAGCGAAAGGTGGAACCCGGGCGCGTCCATGGCTGGCATGAACGAATCCTCACAGGTCCCGGGGACTGTTCCTTACAATTGCCCGTTCACCATGCGGCCGGAGGCCGCGGGCGCTGCGGCCGACATGACGCGGTTGGACTCCCAATTCTAAGGCAACCCCCGCCTGATGCTGAAAAAGCTCGATTCCTACCTGTTCCGCGAGTTCGCGCAGGCCACCTTCGCCACCCTGGTGGTGCTGATGATCGTCAGCCTCGGCGGGGTGTTCGCCGACGTGCTGGGCGATATTGCCCGCGGCCGGGTGCCGGCGGGCATGATGCTGGCCCAACTGGGCCTGCAGCTGCTCAACTACCTGCCGCTGATCCTGCCGCTGGGGCTGATGCTGGGCCTGCTGCTGGCGATCGGGCGGCTGTACCGCGACTCGGAGATGCCGGTGCTCACCGCCATCGGCGTCGGCCCGCGGCGCCTGCTGCGGCCGTTGATGATGCTGGTGCTGCCGGTGGTGGCGGTGATCGCGCTGTGCTCGCTGTGGCTGGGGCCGTGGGCGCGGGATTACGCGCGGGGGATGGTCGAGGCCGGCAACCGCAGCCTGCTGGTCGCGGGCCTGGAGCCGGGGCGCTTCATCGAGCTGCCCGGCGGCGGCGGCGTGGTGTACGTGGGCTCGATGTCCAACGACGGCACCCGGCTGTCGCGCGTGTTCGTCTACCGCCAGGACGGCGACCGGCTCGACGTCACCACCGCGCGCCATGGCGAGCTCAACGTCGATGGCGATGAGCGCTACCTGACCCTGTCGCAGGGTTTCGAGGTCGAGGGCCCCCTCGGCAACGGCCGCGACTACCGCCTGATGCGCTACGCCAGCAACGACCTGCGGCTGCCCGACGTCGACGCCGAGTCCGACGACACCGATCCCGAGCGCATGCCCACCAGCGCGCTGCTGGCAGACCCGCGCCCGGAGGCCACCGCGCAGCTGCACTACCGGCTGGGACCGCCGCTGCTGGCGCTGGCGTTCGCGCTGCTGGCCGTGCCGCTGGGCCGCAGCTCGCCGCGGCAGACGCGCTACGGCCGGGTGATGCTCGGCTTCCTCGCCTACATGGTCGGCACCAACCTGATGTGGATGGGCACCGACTGGCTGGCCAAGGGCAAGCTGCCGCTGGCGATGGGGCTGTGGTGGCTGCTGCTGCCGCTGCTGGCGTTCGCGGCCTGGGCCTACCTGCGCGACGGCCGCATGCGCCGGCCGCGGATCGGGCGCGTGGCGAGGGGAGGGGCGTGATGGCGCCGTTCCCGAAGATCCACGACCTGTACGTCAGCCGCATGGTCGTGATGACCGTGCTGCTGACCTGGACCGTGCTGGTGGGCCTGGACGTGGTCAACGCCATGATCGGCGAGTTCGGCGACGTCGGCAAAGGCAACTACGGCCTGCTCGATGCGGTGACCTACATCGTCTACACCATCCCGCGCCGCGCCTACACGATGTTCCCCACGGT
>DATCYC010000132.1:0-1734 GCA_036570525.1 Luteimonas sp. | reverse complement strand
CAGTTCGCTGGGCTTCGGCAGCACGACCGATGTTTCCGGAAACAACGCGGAGGAGCGCGGCAACAGCGTCGGGCCGGGCAACCCGCGCGGCTACAGCGACGCGTACAGCAAGGGCCTGAACGTCAACCTGCCGGCAACGCTTGCCGGAGCCGGTTCGTTCGCGCTGTCGATCCTCAACGCCGGCTACCTGCTCGACATCGAGCTGTCGGCGCTGCAGACCGAGGGCCGCGGCGAGGTCATCTCCAATCCGCGCGTGGTGACCAGCAACCAGAAGGAAGCGGTGATCACCCAGGGCCGCGAGATCGGCTACGTCACCGTCACCGGTGGCCAGAGCAACAACGTGCCGACCGTGCAGTTCAAGGAAGCGCTGCTGCAGCTGAAGGTCACCCCGACCATCACCAACGACGGCCGCGTGTTCCTGAACATGTTCGTGACCAAGAACGAGCAGGACGGCCGCATCGACCTGGGCGACTTTGGCTACGTGCCCACCATCGCCCGCCGCGAGGTCAACACCGCGGTGCTGGTCGACGACGGCCAGACGGTGGTGATCGGCGGTGTCTACGAGTTCAAGGACCAGAACGACGTGTCCAAGATCCCGTTCCTCGGCGACATCCCGTTCCTCGGCAACCTGTTCAAGCGCAAGACGCGCACCAAGGAAAAGGCCGAGCTGCTGGTGTTCGTCACGCCGAAGATCCTGCGCGTGGCACAGCGCAACTGAGGCTGGCCCGCACGGGTACGGACCAACGGGGCCTTCGGGCCCCGTTTGCGTTCCGGAGTCGGTGTTCTTCGGTGCCGCGGGGAATGAGTTCTCCCCCAGCGGCATCACCGGCCGGCACCGTGACGACACGGCCGAAGCCTGAACCGCGCCCGGAACCCTGCCGCCGCACTTGGGTCAAACTGCACCCGACGCCATCCGGGCGCCGCAGCACGGTCGATCCATGGACACCCCCAGCCACGACACCTCCCGCCTGCACGGCCTGTTCACCGCCCTGCGCGAGGACCTTTCGACACAGATCGTCGGCCAATCCGCGCTGGTCGAGCGCCTGCTGATCGCGCTGCTGGCCGACGGACACCTGCTGGTCGAGGGAGCGCCGGGGCTCGCCAAGACCACGGCCATCCGGGCGCTGGCGTCGCGGGTGGACGCGGATTTCGCGCGCGTCCAGTTCACCCCGGACCTGCTGCCGGCGGACCTGACCGGCACCGAGGTCTGGCGCCCGCAGGACGGACGCTTCGAGTTCCAGCCCGGGCCGATCTTCCACTCGGTGTTGCTGGCCGACGAGATCAACCGCGCGCCAGCCAAGGTGCAGTCGGCCCTGCTCGAGGCAATGGGCGAGCGGCAGGTCACCGTCGGCCGCCAGACCTATGCGCTGCCGTCGCTGTTCCTGGTGATGGCGACGCAGAACCCGATCGAGCAGGAGGGCACCTTCCCGCTGCCCGAGGCGCAGCTCGACCGCTTCCTGATGTACGTGCGCATCGGTTACCCGGCCGCCGACGCCGAAGGCGAGATCCTGCGGCTGGCGCGAGAGCGCGCCCGGCAGGGGCTGCAGGCCGAAGCGGCGGCTGCCGAGCGGATCTCGCAGGACGACGTGTTCGCCGCGCGCGCCGCGGTGCTCGACCTGCACCTCGCCCCGCAGCTGGAGCGCTATCTGATCGAACTGGTGCTGGCCTCGCGCGACGCCGCGCGCTACGACCCGGCGCTGGCACGCCGTATCAGCTGGGGCGCGAGCCCGCGCG
>DATCYC010000131.1:0-1884 GCA_036570525.1 Luteimonas sp. | reverse complement strand
GGCGAGATCGAGCAGGTCCGCGGCGTCGCGGTGAACAGCAACATCATCAAGGCGCTGGAAGAGCGCGAGTGGATCCGCGTCGTCGGCCACCGCGACGTCCCCGGCCGCCCGGAGCTGCTCGGCACCACCAAGGGCTTCCTCGACTACTTCGGCCTCAAGCGCCTGGACGAACTGCCGCCGCTGTCGGAGCTGAAGGATTTCGGCGAACTCGACCCGCAGCTGCAGTTCGACGGCAAGCCCGGCGAGGCGATGCCGGTCGGCGACATCAGCGCCGACGGTGCGGACATCGCGCAGAACGACGGCGAGGACCCGGAGGGCGCCACGCCGGTCGACGCGGGCGCCGAAGCGGGCACCGACAAGACCGGCGCCGGGGCTCCCGAGAACGACAACGATGAAAACGCGGACGATGACGCCCGCGACACTACCGATTCGACCGAAGACGCCGAACCGGATGCCAGCCACACCGATGCGCTTGACGCCAACAACCCCGAAACGGCCGCCGCCGACGGCGATGCCGATCCATCCACCGACCCGTCGCAAGACGACACGAACACAGATGCCCTCGCCGCCGAAGGCGACAGCACCCGGAGCATGCAATGAGTGATACCCCGAACAACGGCCGCAAGCTTTCCCTGAAGCGCGGCACAGAAAGCACCGCCGGCACCCCGCGGCTGGAAGAGCGCCTGCACAAGGTCCTGGCCCAGGCCGGCCTGGGCTCGCGCCGCGCGCTGGAGCAACGCATCGCCGACGGCCTGGTCCAGGTCAACGGCGAGGTCGCGCAGACCGGCATGAGCATCGGCGGCGGCGACCGCGTCGAACTCGACGGCAAGGTGTTCGTCGCCAGCGCCCTGACCGACCCGTCGCGCGTGCTGATCTACAACAAGCCCGAGGGCGAAGTGACCACCCGCGAGGATCCCGAAGGCCGCCCGACCATCTTCGAGTCCCTGCCCGCGCTCAAGGGCGCGCGCTGGATCGCGGTCGGCCGCCTGGACATCAACACCACCGGCCTGCTGCTGCTCACCACCGACGGCGAGCTGGCCAACGCGATGATGCACCCCTCGTTCGAGGTCGAACGCGAGTACGTCTGCCGCGTGCGCGCGCCCGAGGGCGAGGAGACGGTGTCCGAGAAGATCGTCGACCGCCTGCGCCGCGGCGTCGCGCTGGAAGACGGCCCGGCGAAGTTCGACGAGATCAAGCGCATCGGCGGCACCGATTCCAATGAATGGTTCCAGGTGACGGTCAAGGAAGGCCGCAACCGCGAAGTGCGCCGGCTGTGGGAGTCGCAGGGCTGCCAGGTCTCGCGGCTCAAGCGAACCCGCTATGGCTCCGTGGAACTGCCGCAGCCGCTGCTGCGCGGCCAGTCGCAGGCGCTTGCCGATGACAAGGTCGAAGCACTGCGCCGCGAACTGAAGCTTGAGGAAGGCCCGCCGCCGGCGCTGACCCTGCAGCCGGTGATCGGCCAGCGCAAGGCCAGCAAGTCGACCGTGCAGGTCGGCGGCCAGCACCGCTCGAACGGCTACGTCGGCGGCCACAGCACCGCGGACGAGGGCCGCGAACTGCGCCGCTTCGACAACGTGCGCGAAGACCGCGGTCGCGGGCGCAAGCCGCACGGCGGCCTCACCGTCAGCGGCGAAGCCGCGGCCAAGCAGTCGCAGAAGCCGTTCAAGCAGCGCAAGCAGAAGGGCAATCCGCTGCCGGAAGGCAACCCGGCGGCGTTCCGCACCTGGTACGTGCCCGACGGCGTCGACACCGGCCCCAGCGGCCACCGAAACGCCGACGGCCGCGGCCCGAAGAAGCCCTACGGCAAGAAGCCCGGCGGCGGCCAGGGGCGCCCCGGTGCCGGTGGCAACCGTCCGTTCGGCAATGAAGGCGGCCCCCGGCAGG
>DATCYC010000130.1:0-1614 GCA_036570525.1 Luteimonas sp. | reverse complement strand
GCGTCGTTGCCGCTGTCTGCGATCCACAGCACCGGCGCGTCCGGGTCCAGCGCGATCGCCTGCGGCTGCTGCAGCCGTGCTTCCACGCGTGCGCCATCGGCCTTGCCGAAGTTCCACGTGTCCTGCCCGAGCAGCGTGGTGACCTGGCCGCTGCGCGCGTTGACGCTGCGGATCGCCGAGCCCGCCGCGTCGCAGGCGTACAGCACCTGCTGCACCGTCGCCAGCCCGACCGGTTGGGCGAAGCTCGCCCGGTTGCCGCTGCCATCGGACACGCCCAATGCGCCGGAGCCGGCGAGCAGGCGCAGCTCGCGCTTGCCCAGGTTGTAGGTCCAGATCCGGTTGTCGCCGGCGGTGGCGATGTGCATCGCCTCCGCGCTCAGCGCGATGGCCCGCGGCTGGTCCAGCGCGACGGCGCGCGGATCGGTGATCACGCCTTCGACCGGCACGCCGGGCCGGCCGGCGCCGCAGATCGTATCGATGTCGCCGCTGCGCAGCTGGATCCGGCGCACGGAGTGGTTGCCGGTGTCGGCGACGTAGAGCATGTCGCGCTGCAGGCAGATGCCCTGCGGGCGATTGAACGCGGACAGCTCCATCGGCCCGTCGATGAAGCCGGGCCCGCCGCTGCCGAACTGGCGCAGCACGCGGCCGCCGTGGTCGCATTCGAGGATGCGGTGGTGGCCGCTGTCGGCCACGTACAGGTAGTTGGCGTCGACCGCGATGCCGACCGGGAAGCTCAGCGGCAGCATCGGCTCGCGCATCGAACGCAGTTCGATCGGCGCGGCGTTGCGCGAGCGCGGCACGATCGCGTTGTTGAGCGAGGTGACCGCGGCGTCGAGTTCTCGCACCTGGCCGTCGCCGACCCAGCGCTCGCGGATGTTGCCCTCGCCGTCGATCAGCACCACGGTCGGCCACGCCTCGATGCCGTAGTGCTGCCACAGCGTCCAGTCGGGGTCGTGGGCGATCGGGAATTCCAGCTTCTGCCGCGACAGCCGCTTGGCGACGCGGCGCGCATCGCGCTCGTTGTCGAAGCGCGGCACGTGCACCGCCACCACGTTGAGCCGGTCGCCGTGGCGGGCGCGCAGGTGGGCCAGGTCGTTGAGGCGCTGCTGCGACCACGCCGAACCGGCGTTGATGAACGCCAGCGCGCACACCTTGCCGCGCAGCTGGGCCATGCGCAGCGGCTCGGCGAGGTTCAGCCATTCCAGCGACTGCGGAAATTCGGGAGCGATGCTGACGTCCATGGGCGTATCACGGTTCCCCTGTTGCCGGACCGGGATTATGCGTCAATCGCCGCGCAGTCGCGCCACGGCGGCCTGCGCGGCCTCGTCCACCTGCGCCCAGACCTGTTCGAAGTGCTCGTCGCCGCCGGTGTACGGGTCCGGAATCGGGCCTTCCAGCCCCGCCCACTCCATGAACAGCGTGCTGCGTGCGCGGCCGGAATCCGGCTCCAGCGCCTGCACGTCGCGCAGGTTGGCGTGGTCGGCGCACAGCAGCCAGTCGAAATCGTCGAAGTCCGCCCTGCCCAGCTGGCGCGCGCGCAGGCCGCCGATGTCGACGCCGTGGCGGCGCGCGGTGGCGATCGCGCGGCGATCGGGTGGATGGCCGACGTGCCAG
>DATCYC010000129.1:0-2109 GCA_036570525.1 Luteimonas sp. | reverse complement strand
GCGCGGATCGCGTAGGTCGCGAAACGCTCGCCGTTGTTGATGTTGTAGATCTCGATGCGCTCGTACTCGCGGATGCCGGAGATGTCGAGCAGCCGGCCGTCGATCGCGCAGGAGCCTTCGTAGTGCAGCTCGGCGTGGGTGATCGTGGCGCGGTGGATCTTGGCTTTGAGCAGGGTCAGTTGCATGGACACGGGCCGTGGGGAGGCGGGAGAAGGCGGATTTTACAGGATGGGGGCGCGTCGACCGGGCCCAAGGCAACGGGGCGCCGCAATGTTATCCCCGGCGGACCGGCTTCAACCGCGAGCTTCTTGCCCCTCCCCTGCCTTTGCATCGCGGCTGAAGCCGCTCCTGCAGGGGTTTGCGGGCAGTCACAGGGTGAACTCGAGATTGTCGATCAGGCGGGTGCCGCCCAGCCGCGCGGCGACGAGGGCGACGCGCCCACCCGGGCCGTCTTCAGGCTCGTCCAGGTGACGATCTCGCACGACCGCATAGTCGACCGCGAAGCCCGCCGCCTCCAGCGCCTCGCGCGCCTGCGCTTCCACGGCCGCTCGCGCACTCCCGGCCTGTGCGGCGTCGCGCATCGCCAGCAGTGTGCGATGGATCGTCGGCGCGGTCGCGCGCTGGTCGGCGGACAGGTACTGGTTGCGCGAACTCAGCGCCAGGCCGTCGGGCTCGCGCACGATCGGCGCCGGCAGCAGTTCGACCGGGAACGCGAGGTCGCGCACCAGGTACCGGATCACTGCCAGCTGCTGGTAGTCCTTGAGCCCGAAAGCGGCCACGTCCGGCTGCACCTGGTTGAACAGCCGCGACACCACGGTGGCGACGCCGTCGAAATGTCCGGGACGATGCGCACCGTCGAGCACGTCGGTGATGCCGGGTACGCGCATGCGCACGGCGTGCTCCGGGCCGAACGGATACATCTGCGTGACCGCGGGCTGCCACACCAGGTCGCAGCCGGCGGCCTCGAGTCCCTCGGCATCGGCCTCCGGCGTGCGCGGATAGCGAGCGAAGTCTTCGTTCGGCCCGAACTGCGTGGGATTGACGAACACGCTGGCGACCACCTTGTCGGCGTGTTCGCGTGCGAGCTTCACCAGCGAGAAGTGTCCGGCGTGCAGGTTGCCCATGGTCGGCACCAGGCCGACGCGCAGGCCTTGGCGTTTCCATGCGGCGACGCGTTCGCGCAGGGCGGATAGTTCGGTAACGGTCTCGCTCATGGCTTCAGCTCTTGTAGGAGCGCACTTGGGCGCGACCGCTTTTCGCAGGTAGAGCATCGCGCCCCAGTGCGCTCCTACAGGTACGAATGTGCTTCGTCGGGAAAGCTGCCGTCGCGCACGGCCGCAACGTAGGCCTGCACCGCACCGGCGACGGAACCGCCTTCGGCAAGGAAATCCTTGACGAACTTCGGCCGCCGGTGGCCGCTGTGCAGGCCGAGGACGTCGTGCAGCACCAGCACCTGGCCGTCGCAGTGCGGGCCGGCGCCGATGCCGATGGTGGGGATCGCGCTGGCGGCGGTGATCGCCTGCGCCAGCGACGACGGTACACCTTCGAGCACCAGCAGCGCTGCGCCCGCGTCGGCAACCGCCGCGGCATCCTCGCGCAGCTTGTCCGCGGCGGCCTCCTGGCGCCCCTGCACCTTGTAGCCACCCATGCGCAGCACCGACTGCGGGGTCAGGCCCAGGTGCGCGCAGACCGGGATCTCGCGCTCGACCAGGAAGCGGATGACTTCCAGCTTGTGGTCGGCACCTTCGAGCTTGACCATGCGCGCGCCGGCCTGCAGCAGGCGCGTGGCCGCGTCGAGCGCGCGCCCGGGCGTCGCGTCGGCCTGGAACGGCATGTCGGCGACCAGCAGCGCGCGGGACACGCCGCGCGCGACGCAGGCGGTGTGGTAGGCGATGTCGTCGACGGTCACCGGCAGGGTCGAGTCGTGGCCCTGCACCACCATGCCCAGCGAATCGCCGACCAGCAGCAGGTCGACGCCGTTGTCGTCGAACACGCGCGCGAAGCCGGCGTCGTAGGCGGTGAGCATCGCCAGCTTGTGGCCGCCGCGCCTGGCCTCGGCCAGCGCCGGGACGGTCATGGGCTTGCGGTCGTCGGGGGTGTACATGACGG
>DATCYC010000128.1:0-8007 GCA_036570525.1 Luteimonas sp. | reverse complement strand
CATGGCGATCCAGATCAACAACGCGCTGCACGACCTGTTCGCCAAGTATCCCGAGACGCTGCTGTTCGGCGAGGACGTGGCGCAGAAGGGCGGCGTGTACACCGTCACCAAGGGCCTGCAGAAGGCCTTCGGCGCGCGCCGCGTGTTCAACACGCTGCTCGACGAGACCGTGATCCTCGGCCTCGCGCAGGGCTACGCGAACATGGGGATGCTGCCGCTGCCGGAGATCCAGTACCTGGCGTACTTCCACAACGCCGCCGACCAGATTCGTGGCGAAGCGGCGAGCCTGCAATTCTTCAGCAACGACCAGTATCGCAACCCGATGGTGGTGCGGATCGCGTCGCTGGGTTACCAGCGCGGCTTTGGCGGCCACTTCCACAACGACAACTCGATCACCGCGCTGCGCGACATCCCGGGTCTCGTGGTCGGTTGCCCGAGCCGCGGCGACGACGCGGCGATGATGCTGCGAACGCTGGCGGCGCTGGCGAAGGTCGACGGCCGAGTATGCGCGCTGCTCGAGCCGATCGCCCTGTACATGGCCAAGGACCTGCACGAAGCCGGCGATGGCGGCTGGCTGACCGAGTACCCGTCGCCGGACCAGGCGATGACGCTGGGAGAGGGCAGGGTCTATGGCGAGGGCAACGACGACCTGGTCATCTTCACCTTCGGCAACGGCGTGCCGATGAGCCTGCGCGCGGCGAAGGCGATCGAAGGCAAGCACGGCTGGAAGGTGCGCGTGGTCGACCTGCGCTGGCTGGTGCCGCTCAACGACGCCTTCATCCGCGAACAGGCGGCGAGCGCGAAGCGCATCCTGATCGTCGACGAGGGCCGGCGCAGCGCCGGCGTGGGCGAGGGCATCATCACCGCGGTCGTGGAAGGCGGCTACGGCGCGCGGCCGTTCCGGCGCGTGGTCGGAGCGGACACGTTCACGCCGCTTGCAGGCGCGGCGTTCCTGGTGATTCCGTCGGAGGAGCAGATCGTCGCGGCGGCCGACACGCTCGCCTGAGCCGGCACGGCGTCACGGGCGGAACGATCCCTTCCGTCCTTGACGCGCCACTTACGGACTGGCGCGGATAGTCTGGGAACTCCTTCCCTCGATGGAGCAGTTCCCATGGCCAGGACCAAGGTCGCGGTATTCGTCGGCAGCCTGCGCAAGGACTCGTTCAACCGCAAGCTGGCCAAGGCGGTCGAGAAGCTGGCGCCGGACGACTTCGAGTTCACCCACGTCCGCATCGACAACCTGCCGCTGTACAACCAGGACTTCGACGCCGACTACCCGGCGGAGCCGGCGCGGCTGAAGAAGGACGTCGAAGCCGCCGACGCGGTGCTGTTCGTCACGCCCGAGTACAACCGCGCGATGCCCGGCGTGCTGAAGAATGCGATCGACATCGCATCGCGGCCCTGGGGCACGAATTCGTTCGCCGGCAAGCCGGCGGGGGTGCTCGGCATCTCGGTCGGCGCGATCGGCACCGCGCTGGCGCAGCAGCACCTGCGCAACACGCTGGCCTACCTCGACGCGCCCACGCTGGGGCAACCGGAAGTCTTCATGCAGATGAAGGACGGCCTGCTCGACGACGACGGCAACATCGGCAACGACGACACCCGCAGGTTCCTGCAGGACTTCGTCGACAAGTACGTGGCCTGGGTCAAGAAGCACGCCGCCTGACGCCGCGCGGTAGGAGCGCACTGGGGCGCGACCTGATTTCACCGGGAAAGCCTGTCGCGCCCCAGTGCGCTCCTACGGAAGTCGTTGGCGTCCGGATTCGGTCAACGTCGCGACATCGCGCTCGCCGCGCCGCTCCACGCGCACCAGGCCGGGGCCGGGCTGGCCGCCGATCGGTTCCTCGCCCAGCCACGCCAGCTCCCGCATCAACACGCTCATGCGCCAGCCCAGGCGCTTGCACAGGCGCGGCAGCGAGATGCCGTCCGGCTCCCGCGCCAGCTCCGCCAGTAGCGCGCAGGTCGGGGCTACGTCCCCGACGGCTCCCGGCTCACCCGTCGACGGCAAGCGGGATGTCACGCGGCGCCTCGCCGGGAACGTTGCCGGAATCGTCGTGCGCGGTCACCACCACCGGGATCGACTTCGACGTCGGCGTGCGCGCGTGGTCGGCGAAGCTCGACAGCGGCACCAGCGCGTTGGTCTCCGGGTAGTAGGCGGCCAGGCAGCCGCGCGGGATGTCGTACTCGACCAGCAGGAAACGTCGCGCCTGGCGCCGCACGCCGTCGTCGCAGAGGCTTTCCAGGTCGACCCGGTCGCCGGCGCGCAGCCCGAGTGCGGCGATGTCGTCGGCATGGGCGAACAGCACGCGGCGCTCGCCGAACACGCCGCGGTAGCGGTCGTCCAGGCCGTAGATCGTGGTGTTGTACTGGTCGTGCGAGCGCACGGTTGTCAGCGTGAATACCGGCTGCTCGCGCGACGCGCGGGCGCGGTGCACGGGCAGGTCGGTCGGGACGGCATGGGCGATGAAGGCGGCGCGGCCGCTGGCGGTGTTCCAGCGTCGTTCGCCGGCAGTGTTCGTCAGGCGGAAGCCGCCGGGCACGCGCACGCGGGCGTTGAAGTCGTGGAAGTCGTCGAACACGTCCGCGATGCGGTCGCGGATGCGGTCGTAGTCGGCGGCCAGCCACTGCCACGGAACCTTGCTGCGCTCGCCGAGCGTGGCCTGCGCCAGGCGCGCGACGATTGCAGGCTCCGACAGCAGGTCGGTCGATGCCGGCGCGTTGATGCCCGCAGACAGGTGCACCATGCTCATCGAATCCTCGACGGTCACCGCCTGCGGCCCGATTTCCTGCACGTCGATCTCGGTGCGGCCCAGGCAAGGCAGGATCAGCGCCTCGCGCCCGTGCACGAGATGGCTGCGGTTGAGCTTGGTGGCTACGTGCACGGTCAGGTCGCAGTTGCGCAGCGCGCGATGCGTGGCCTCGGTATCGGGCGTGGCGGTGGCGAAATTGCCGCCCATCGCGAAGAACACCTTGCCGCGCCCGTCCAGCATCGCTTCGATCGCACCAACGGTGTCGAAGCCGTGCTCGCGCGGCGGCTCGAAGCCGAATACCTGCTGCAGCCGGTCCAGGAATGCCGGCGCTGGCCGCTCGAAGATGCCCATCGTGCGATCGCCCTGCACGTTGCTGTGGCCGCGCACCGGGCAGGCGCCTGCGCCCGGCCGGCCGAGGTTGCCGCGCAGCAGCAGCAGGTTGACCAGCATCTGGATCGTGGCGACCGAATGCTTGTGCTGGGTGATGCCCATGCCCCAGCAGCAGATCACGCTGCCGGCGGCCATGTAGATGTCGCCGGCGCGCCGCAGCTGTTCCTGCGCCAGGCCGGACTCGGTTTCGATCGTTTCCCAGGCCTCGTCCGCCACGTCGGCGGCGAACGCGGCGAAACCGGTGGTGTGGCGGGTGATGAAGTCGACGTCGACCACGCGCGGGCCGCCGTCGCGACGCGCCTGTTCGTCGGCTTCCAGCACGTGCTTGATGATGCCCTTGACCGCCGCCAGGTCGCCGCCGATGCGCAGCTGGAAGTAGTCCGACGAGATCCGGGTCGAGCCGCCGCGCAGCATCTCCAGCTTGTCCTGCGGGTCGGCGAATCGCTCCAGCCCGCGCTCGCGCAGCGGGTTGAACGACGCGATCGCCGCGCCGCGTTTCGACGCCCGGCGCAGTTCGCCGAGCATGCGCGGATGGTTGGTGCCCGGGTTCTGGCCGAAGATGAAGATCGCGTCGGCCAGCTCGAAGTCGTGCAGCGACACCGTGCCCTTGCCGACGCCGATCTGCGGCGTCATCCCCGTGCCGGATGGCTCATGGCACATGTTCGAGCAGTCGGGGAAGTTGTTGGTGCCGAACTCGCGCACGAACAGCTGGTAGAGGAACGCGGCCTCGTTGCTGGTGCGCCCGGAGGTGTAGAAGATCGCCTCGTCGGGCGAGGCCAGCGTGTTGAGGTGCGAAGCGATCAGCGCGAACGCCTCGTCCCACGACACCGGGACGTAATGCCCGCTGGCCGCGTCCAGTCGCATCGGGTGGGTGAGCCGGCCCTGGTCCTCGAGCCAGTGGTCGCTGTAGCGCGCCAGCTCGGCGACGGCGTGCCTGGCGAACAGCTCCGGCGTGGCGCGGTGCTTCGTCGCTTCGGCGGCGACGGCCTTGGCGCCGTTCTCGCAGAACTCGAAGGTGGACGTGTGGTCGCGGTCGGGCCAGGCGCAGCCCGGGCAGTCGAAGCCGTCGGGCTGGTTGGTCGACAGCAGCGTCTTCGCGCCGTGCACCGGTACGTCCTGTTCGATCAGATGTTTGGCGACGTTGCGCAGCGCGTCCCAGCCGCCGGCCGGGCGGGTGTAGGGGCGGATTGTTTTCTTCGTGCTCATGCGGCGACTCCCCGCGCCTTTTCGCGCAGCCGCCGCGGATGCGCGTACACCACGTGCCCGTGTTCGCGCGCGAAGCCGACCAGGGTCAGTGCGGACGACTCGGCCAGCGCGATCGCCAGCGCCGTCGGCGCGGAAATCGCCGCCAGCACGGTGATCCCGGCCTGCGCGGCCTTCATCACCATCTCGTAGCTGGCGCGGCTGGTGACCACCGCGAACCCGACCTGCGGATCGATGCCGGCGCGCACCATCGCCCCGACCAGCTTGTCGAGCGCATTGTGGCGGCCGACGTCCTCGCGCACCAGCGTGATGCGGCCGTCAGAATCGGCCCAGCCTGCGGCGTGGGTGGCGCCGGTCAGCGCATTGAGCGGCTGCCGGCCCTGCAGTTCGCGCAGGGCGCGGTCGAGCGCATCGGTGGTGATAACCGTTCCCGTTCCCACCGGCGGCGGCGGGCGCAGCACCGCTTCGACCTGCGCCATGCCGCAGATGCCGCAGCCGCTGCGCCCCTCGAGGCTGCGGCGGCGCGCTTCGAGGACGCTGGCACGGTCGGACGGAATAGAGAGTGCGATCGCCACGCCTTCCAGCGAGGTTTCGATCGAGTCGATCACGACTTCGTCCGCGCTCGCGACGATGCCCTCGGCCAGCGCGAAGCCGAACGCGAAGTCCTCCAGGTCCTCGGGCGTCGCCATCATCACCGCGAACGGCTCGCCGTTGCAGGCGAAGGCGACCGGAACCTCGGCGGCCACCATGTCGCGGGTCTCGGTGGCGCGGCCGTGGCGGCGGTGCAGGACCTGCTTTCCAGTCGCGCCGGGCAAGGGATCGTGCTGGAGTTCCGCTTTCGTCATTGCGGAAGCGAGATTACCGCAACGCGGGGTGGGCGGGCTGTCTGGGCACCACCGATAACCCTGCAGGAGCGGCGGAAGCCGCGAGCTCTTGGTGATCCGGCGAAAAGAGAAAAGCTCGCGGCTTCCGCCGCTCCTGCAAAAGCGCAGGTACGGGCGGAACCCGCTAGCGCACCGGCACCACCCGGATCTCCACACGCCGGTTCGGCGCCAGGCAGGCGATCAGCGCGTCGCGGTCCTGGTCCTCGCATTCGACCACCGGCTCGACGCTGCCGCGCCCGACCGCTGTGATCCTGTCGGCGGGCACGCCTTTTTCAAGCAGGTAGTCGCGCACGCTGTTCGCGCGGCGGGTCGACAGCGCGACGTTGGCGTCGGCGTTGCCGATCCGGTCGCTGTGGCCGATCACGTGGACGATCTCGTAGGGCGGGCCGGCCAGCAGGTCGGCGGCGAATGCGTCGAGCTGGGCGCGGCCCTCGACGCCGTCGTCGGCGATTTCGGACTTGCCGAAGGCGAACAGGCCGTCGGTGGACAACTCCTGGCTCTGGACCACCGGCGGTGGCGGCGCCGGTTCGGGTGCCGGTGCCGGCGTCTGGCAGGCGACCAGCAGCGTGGCCGTGGCCAGCAGGGCCGGCATTGCGAGCTTCATTGCGTTCATGGCGATTCCCTCTCCCCGTTGGATGCGGTCGGTCGCCTGGGGTGCCGCCGTTCGGCGGTGGCCAGGGACGTTCCGGCGCCGAGCGTAGCAACGCCGTGTGGAGGGAATGCGACGATGGCCGGCGTGCGCGGGCCCGCGGCCCGGCCAGTCAGCGGGCGAGGCCGTCGCGCAGGGGCAGGGGCCGCAGCGGGTGGCCATCGACGGCCGCCGCAGCCGTCGCCGCGTCCAGCGGCAACACCGCGAGGGCCAGGTGCTGCCCACCCGAGGTGGCCGCGCTCGCGATCGCACCGAGCGTCCGGTCCCCGTCCATGACCTGCTGTCCCGCCTCGAGCGGCGCGTCGCATTCGAACAGCGCCAGCCCGCGCTTGGCCTGGCCGAGGAAATGCGTGCGCGCGACGATCTCCTGGCCCGGGTAGCAGCCCTTCTTCACGCTGTAGGCGTGCAGGCGTTCGAGCGAGAGCTGCTGCGGCGTCCATTTCTCGATCTGCGACTCCGCAAGTCGCGGCAGGCCATGGGCAAGGTCGAACGCCGCCCAGCGGGCGCGCGCATCGAGGTCGTCGGTGGACGCCAGTCCCGGCCCGGCCCAAAGCGTGCGTGCGCCGCCGTCGCCGCTGAAATCAAACGCGAAGCCGTCGGGCGCCATCGCCGTGCGCGCGCCGTTGGCGGCCGGATGCGCCTCGAACGCACCGCCTACCTCCAGTTCACCGGTTTCGATCGCCACCTTGCTGCGGAACACGAAACGCTGCAGCTGCGCGGCGAACTGCGCGGGATCGGCATCGTGCAGCACCAGCGCGATGGTTTCGGCATCGGCCCTGAGCAGCGCGAACAGCGCGATCACGCGCCCCTTCGGCATCAGCCAGCCGCTCCACTGCCAGTCCCCGTCGGCGAGCGCGGCCACGTCGCTCATGAACTGCGCCTGCGCAAACGCCGCCGCATCGCGGCCGCGCAGGGTGACGAGGTGGTGGTCGGGCAGGGCGAACATGGGCTTTTCCGGGGCGTGGGCCGATACGGTGGGCTTGTCCGGCAACTTGTCCAAACCGGGACCGGGAATTAGACTGCAACAGTTGCGAGACCCCGGAATGATAGGCGAAACGACCCAGACACCCACTCCCGGGAAGACCGAACAGTCTGTCCCGGAAGCGACACCCGCCCCGGAAATCGGCGGCCGCGAAGGCCCCGACCCGACGCGTTACGGTGACTGGGAGAAGAACGGACGCTGCATCGATTTCTGAGGCCCTGCATTCGTAATCCGGGTCAAGCGCAACACGACCCGGGGCTTTCGTCACGACGCGTCGCGCGTGCCCGGTTCCGGGTGACGTCGGACGCCGATGGCGGGGTGTCAGCCACGCGGCCCAGGCCGCCCAGCGAGAGAACGAGGCACGATGGCCAATCGCGAACGCCCACTGTCACCGCACATGCAGGTCTACCGGTGGCAGATCACGATGACGATGTCGATCCTGCACAGGACCACCGGCATCATCCTGTTCGTCGGCGCCTTCGCCCTGGCGTGGTGGCTGCTCGCCGCGGCCGCCGGCGGCGATGTCTATGCGACCGCCGCGGCCTGCCTGGCTTCGCCGTTCGGCAAGATCGTGCTCTTCGGCTTCTCGCTGTCGCTGGTGTACCACCTGCTCAACGGTATCCGCCACATGCTCTGGGACATCGGCTGGGGCTTCGAGCTTCCCGAGGCCTACCGCTCCGGCTACACGGTCGCCGGCCTGACGGTGGTGCTGACCGCACTGATCTGGTTCTTCGCACTGCGGGGTGGCGCATGAGCGATTCGCAGACCCCGGCCCGCCCGGTGAAGCCCGACTACCGCACGCCGATCGGCCGCGCCCGCGGGCTGGGCTCGGCCAAATCCGGCGTCGGCCACTTCTGGTGGCAGCGCGTCACCGCGGTGGTGCTGGCGCTGCTGGTGCCGTGGCTGGTGGGTACGCTGGTGTCGTTCATCGGCGCGGACCTGGCCACCGTGCATTCGGTACTGTCCACGCCGCTCAACGCGATCCTGCTGGCGGCCTTCGTGCTGGCCCTGTTCTGGCACGCCAAGCTGGGCATGCAGGTGGTGATCGAGGACTACGTGCATACCCGCGCGCTGGAGGTCGCCTTGCAACTGGTGGTGATGTTCGCGTGCGGCTTCGGCGCGCTGGCGTCCCTGTATTCGATCGCCAAG
>DATCYC010000127.1:0-2196 GCA_036570525.1 Luteimonas sp. | reverse complement strand
CCGCGACCTCCGCCTCCTCTGGCGCCGCCGCGGCGACGCCCTGCAACCCGCCCTGTTCGCCCTCCTCGTAATCGTGCTGTTCGCCCTTGCACTGGGCAACGAACCACGAACGCTGGCAAAGGTCGCGCCCGGCGTACTCTGGGTGGCGGTGCTCCTGTCCGGCCTGCTGTCGCTGGACACCCTGTTCCGCGGCGACGCCGAAGACGGCTCACTGGAGCAATGGATGCTCGCACCGGTACCGCTGGCCTGGCTGGTACTGGTGCGCACCCTCACTCACTGGGCCACGACCGCCCTGCCGCTGATCGTGTTCGCACCGCTGCTGGCCGAACTGCTGCACCTGCCGCACGCGCAACTACCCGTACTGCTTGCGTCATTGCTGCTGGGCACGCCGCTGCTGAGCCTGATCGGCGCGGTGGTGGCCGCGCTGACGGTAGGCATGCGCCGCTCCGGCATCCTCGTCGCGCTGCTGGCGCTGCCGCTGTACGTGCCGGTGCTGGTGTTCTCGGCCGGCTCGGTCGCCGCCAGCGCGCAGGGACTCGATCCCGCCGGTGGCCTCCTCTACCTCGCCGCCGGCCTGGTACTTGCGCTGGTACTGGCGCCGCTGGCCACGGCCGCGGCGCTGCGCATCGCCCACGCTTGAGGCAGGTCAAGGCGACTGCACGGGCAGCGGCCTAACCTGACGTGCGTGGGCGATCGCTCCATGCAGCAGAACACTGCTTCCCGGCAGTCGTCGCGCGGCGGCGCTGCAGCGGGGTCCTGTTTGCATCCTTTCGCCCCCATGTCTGGACTAACACGTCTGGACGAGAGGATAATCTGCATTATCTTTCGCCAGCCGTGGCCTACTTCCAACGCTTCCACCACGAGAGGTTCTCCCCATGATCCGCAAGTTCCTTGTCACCGCCGCGCTGCTCGCGCTGGCTCCTTCCGCGTTCGCCGCCACCTGCTCGGTCGACATCGAGGGCAACGACGCGATGAAGTACAACGTGGCGAACATCGACATCAGCAAGAGCTGCAAGACGTTCACCATCAACCTCAAGCACACCGGCAAGCTGGCCAAGAACATCATGGGCCACAACGTGGTCATCGCGAAGACCGCCGACATGAAGGCCATCGACGCCGACGGCATGAAGGCCGGCCTGGCCAGCGACTACATCAAGCCCGGCGATGCGCGCGTGGTCGCGCACAGCAAGGTCATCGGCGGCGGCGAGAGCACTTCGTTCACCGTGCCGGTCGCCAAGCTGGGCGACGGCTACTCGTTCTTCTGCAGCTTCCCGGGCCACTCGGCGCTGATGAAGGGCACCGTCACCCTGGTCCCCTGACCGGACCATGGCGCAGGCATGCGCCTTGAGCCGCTGCATTACCCCGCTCCGCCGCTCCCGCCAGACGGGACGGCGGAGTATCCATATGCGGGGGACTGGTAGATCCGGGGGGACTGGTATGCTTCCGCGCGCCATTGCGACCGGCAGTCGGCCACGCGCCAAGTCGCCGCCGGCCGGCCCGCGCTGCACCCGGAGCGGCAGTGGCACGCAATCCGTCTCGAGCTGAACCGTTCCCATGAATCCCGTCGTCCGCTGGTTCCACCAACTCGGTTCGCCGCCCTACTTCGACCGTTTCGCCGCGCGCTGGGCACCGTGGGCCTACGGCACCGGCCTGCTGGTGATGGCCTGGGGGATCTGGCAGGGCCTGTTCGTGGCGCCCGCCGACTACCAGCAGGGCGACAGCTTCCGCATCCTCTACGTGCACGTGCCGAGCGCATGGATGAGCCTGGCGGTGTTCGGGCTGATGGCCGTGTATGCCGCGATCGCCCTGGTCTGGCGGATCAAGCTGTGCGAGATCCTGGCCATGGCCTGTGCGCCGATCGGCGCCGGCTTCACCCTGATCACCCTGGCCACCGGCTCGATCTGGGGCAAGCCGATGTGGGGAACCTGGTGGGACTGGGACCCGCGCCTGACCACCGAATTGATCCTGCTGTTCCTGTACCTGGGCATCATCGGCCTGTACCACGCCATCGACGACCGCCGCGCCGCCGCGCGCGCCGCCGGCCTGCTGGCGATTGTCGGCGTGGTGCTGCTGCCGGTGATCCGCTACTCGGTCGACTGGTGGAATTCGCTGCACCAGGGCCAGACCATCAGCCTGCTGGGCGAATCGAAGATGGATCCGAGCATGCTGCCGCCGCTGTGGGCGATGGTGATCGGC
>DATCYC010000126.1:0-4911 GCA_036570525.1 Luteimonas sp. | reverse complement strand
CAGGCGCGGGCTCCGACGGGCCAAGGCTCAGCGTTGCGCGGAAGGTCCCGGTTGCGCCGGATCCACGTCGCCCGCCAGCGTCCACACGACATCGCGGCCCTGCGGGTCGCGGCTGAGGTGGAAGTACGCGGGCATGTCGGGCGCGAGCGTCCCGCGTTCTCCGTCTGCGCCCGCGCCCGGCGGGTCGAACGGCACGATGTACAGGCCCGAGGCGTCGATCGCCCGGCGCGCCCGGCGGTCGCCCAGGTCGCCGATGTCCGCGATGGTGCCACCGCGCTCGAGCAGCGGGCGTTCGAAGTCGATCATCAGGTCCACCCTGGCCTGCGGCTGCCCGGGCAGGGCGAGCGTGCCGCCGCTGATGCGCAGGTCCGGCCAGACCTTGCCGTTCTCGGGCAGCTCGTCGTAGCGCGCGTGCGGCAGGCCTGCGTATGAACCGGTGGCGATGGCGTCGAGCGCGCCTGCCAGGGCGAGGAAGTTGAGCTTGCGCAGGCGCTGCTTCTGCAGATCGCCCTCGATGCCGCCCGATTCGATCAGCACCGTGGACACGCCTGACTGCTGAGTGAGGTCGCCGAACGCGCGCGGGTTGAAGGTGTCGTCCCACTTGGCGATGTGACCGCTGATGCAGGGCTCGAGCACGGCGCGGATCGCCACTGACAGCTCGATGGCGCGCGCGCGGACGGCGTTGACGTCACGAGCCTCGTTGAAGGCCGGCGCGAGCAGGGCGATGGCGGTGCCGCGGTCGGAGTCGCCGGCGCGGTAGCCCACCTGCTGGTCGTGCAGGTTGAAGCCGAACGCAGGCTTCACGCGTTCGCGCAGGTCGTGCAGCGCGCGTGCTTCGGGCGAAACCAGGGCGCGCGCGTCGCGGTTGATGTCGATGCCCTGCGCGTTACGGCGCTGGAAGCGCGCGGCGCCGTCGGGATTCATGACCGGCAGGAAGTCCAGGGTGGTGCCTTCGCGCAGGCGCTGCACCAACGGGTGGTCGGGATGTTCGCCGAGGAAGCGGAACAGGTCGGCGATCGCCATCGACGCGGTGCTCTCGTCGCCGTGCATCTGCGACCACAGCAGTACGCGCGTGTGGCCATCGCCCCACGACACGTGGCGCAGTGGGCGACCTTCCGCGCTGCTGCCGACTTCCTCCACCTGGAAGCCGCGCGCTTGCGTCGCCAGCGGCAGCGCGACTTCCCACCAGTGCTCCGGCGAGAACGTCCGGTCTTCCAGGCCCGGCACGCGGATGCTTGTGTCGTACAGCGCATCGAGTTCGTCCAGCCAGGCGGGGGCCGGCGGCATCGCGTCAGCGGTGGCGGGTTCCGGGGCGGCTTCGGCTTCCTGGGCTTTGGACATGTTCGGCAGCAGCAACAGCAGCAGGGACAGTACAAGGACGTGGCGCATGGCGGAGATGCTCCGTGGCGGGCAGGCCGCATGCTCGGAGGCGTCTGGCGTGTTGTCAAACGAAGGTCGCGTTCGTCGTCACGTCATTGAACCTGCTGCGTTAATCTGGGCCGCATCCGAATCGGCAGGCGACGGCATGGACAGGCGAAATTTCATCGGGAGCGCGGCGCTGGCGGCCTTGTTGCCGCTCGTGGGCGGCGGTAGTGCGATCGCGGCGACGCGTGGGCGATTGCTGCCGGTGGCGCTCAGCCCCGGCGACACTGTCGGGCTGGTCAGCCCATCCTCGGCCACGGCCGGACGGCTGAGCCTGCAGCTCGCCGGCGAAGTCATGCAGGCGCTGGGCTTCAAGGTGAAGACCGGCCCGCACTATGCCTCGCGCTACGGAGGCCTGGCGGGGACCGACGCCGAGCGTGCCGGCGACATCAACGCGATGTTCGCCGACGAAGGCGTCAAGGCGGTCATCTGCCTGCGTGGAGGATCCGGCGCGGCCCGCCTGCTGCCGCTGCTCGACTACGACGCCATCCGCGCCAATCCCAAGGTGCTGCTCGGCTACTCCGACATCACCGCACTGCACTGCGGCATCCATGCGCGGACAGGGCTCGTCACTTTCCACGGGCCCAACGGTTCGAGCAGCTGGAACGACTTCAATGCGAACCAGTTCCGGCGCATGTTCTTCGAACGCGAACTTATGCAGTACCGCAACGTGGTCGATGCCGGTGACGAACTGGTGCCGCGCAGGAACCGCACGCTCACCATCACCGGCGGCAAGGCGCGCGGTCAGCTGGTCGGCGGAAACCTGTCGGTGCTGGTGGCGCTGGCAGGCTCGCCGTACATGCCTGATTTCAGCGGCAGGATCCTGTTCCTGGAGGACGTGTCGGAGGCGCCGTACCGCGTCGACCGCATGCTCACCACGCTGAAGCTGATGGGCGCGCTGGACGGGATCGCCGGCTTCATCTTCGGCGAATGCACCGACTGCGATCCCGGCGACGGCTACGGCTCGCTGACGCTGGACCAGATCTTCGACGATCACATCAAGCCGCTCGGCATCCCGGCCTATCGCGGCGCGATGATCGGGCACATCCGCAAGCAGTTCATCGTACCCGTCGGCGGCATGGTGGAGCTGGATGCGGATGCCGGCAGTTTCCGCATGCTGGAGCCCGTGTTCCGGTCCGCATGATGCACGCGACCGGTTCGATGGTGGCGACCCGCGGCGGATAATGGCCCATGACCGACGCTCCCTGGCATCTTCGCCTGCGTCGGGCGCTGCGCCGCGGTTGCCGGTCAGGGCAACAAACAGGCCTGATTGCGAACGCTAGATGTTGGTGTCTTCCGGTGGCGCGTCGCTGCCCAGCGGTGCGGTGCCGGGCAGGCGGCTGCCTTCGTCCGTGCCGGCGCAGCCGACGGTGTAGCAGGCCATCGACAGCGAGCCGAAGGCGTAGCCGTCCACCGGCACCTCGGGCATTTCGCCGGTGGCCGCCGCGAAGCCGGCCACGTACAGCAGCGGCAGGAAGTGCTCGGGCGTCGGCGCAGACATCGCGTAGTCGCGGTGCGCCACCAGCGACACCGCGTCGTCCGGTCCCTCGATCATGACCTGGCGCGCGTGTTCGTCGAAGCGCCGTGCCCAGTCCGTGCCGGCATCGGGGCTGTGCCAGTCGATCGCGCGCAGGTTGTGGACCACGTTGCCGCTGCCCAGCACCAGCACGCCGCGCTCGCGCAGCTTCGCCAGCCGCGCCCCGAGCTCCAGGTGATAGTCCGGCGGCTTCTGGGCATTGATCGACAGCTGCACCACAGGGATGTCCGCATCGGGGAACGCGTGCACCAGCACCGACCAGGTGCCGTGGTCCAGGCCCCAGCTGTCGTGGTCGGCGCCGACGTATTCCGGGTGCACCACGTCGGCCACTTCTTCGGCCAGCCCCGGCAGGCCCGGCGCGGGGTACTGCATGTCGAACAGCGCCTGCGGGAAGCCGAAGAAGTCGTGGATGGTCTTCGGCCGCGGCATCGCGGTCACCGCGGTGGCGTTGACGTACCAGTGCGCGGACACTGACAGGATCGCCCGCGGCCGCGGCATCGATGCACCGATCCGGCGCCAGGCCTCGGTATAGCGATTGCGTCCGAGCGCATTCATCGGCGTGCCGTGTCCGAGGAACACGGCGGGCATGCGGGCCATGGCGTCCATGCGCCGATCCTACGCCGGGCAGTCGTGAAATGCCGTCATCCCTGCCGGCCCGCGGGCGTCGACGAGTTCGTGATAGGTTCGCTTGCGATCGGTTCCGCATGAGTCGAAACGGGAGTCAGGCGTGAGCATCAGCAGCCTTGTGCCCATGCAGCCGGTCCGGAGCATGCCGGCGAGCGTGGAGTTCTACGAGAAGCTCGGTTTCGAGATTGAAGTCCGGCGCGACGACTGGGGCTGGGCCAGGCTTCGCTGCGGCGACTGCCGGGTCATGCTGGACCAGTCGATCAACCTGCACGCCGGCATCCCGAGGATCGCGGTGCTCTATCTCTACGTCGATGACGTCGTCGACTTCCACCGCCGCGCACGGCAGAACGGGCTGTCCGTGCCGGACCCGGAGGCCACGTTCTACGACATGACCGAGTTCCGCATCGAGGATCCCGACGGCAACCGGCTCTGGATCGGGCAGGTCGGCGAGCCGGCGTAGCCCGGAAACGCGGTATGCCGCGGGGGTGTTCGTGCCCCGGCGGATGGACGTCGCCACGCGGGCATGCCGGCGGCCGCGTGGCGTAACATTCCTATGCTAATGTCCACGTGTCTTGCGGGCGGGGCAGGGGTTTGCGTACCCGGCGAGGCGATTGCCCAGCGAACATGGTCGCCGCCGACCGCGGGCGCGGTGACCGATGCCTGATCGAACCACAGGGGAAAACAAGATGTCGAAACTGCTCGATCTGATGAAGAAGCTCGGCAGCGATGCCGCGCTGGCCGCTGAATACGACAAGGACGCGGAGCGGGTGATGCAGCGCGCCGGACTGTCCGATGAAGAGCGCAGGGCGATGGTCGCGAAGGATTACACGGCGATCAAGAAGCTCACCGGGCTGGAGGACGGGCAGTTCGCCACCAACCACACCATCAAGGCCTACGACGAGTAGCCATCGACGCCGCCTTCGGATACCTGGGCATGTTCCGGCCGGTTGCCATCGCGTTGCTGTTGCTGGTGTTTGCCTGTGCGCCGCCCGTGGTGGCCCAGTCGCCGGCCACGGCCGCGCAGCCCGCGGATGATGCCGCAGCGCTCGAGGCGAAGGTCCAGGAGGTCGAGCGGCTTGCGGTCACCGCGCACTGGCACGAATCGGACGCAAAGATCGATGCGTTGGCACCTGTGCGCAGCTCCCTTACGCTGCAGCAGCGGCACCGCATCGACTTCGTCTACCTGCGCAACCGCGCGCTCGCCGGTGACCAGGCCGCGGCGCTGGAAGGCCTGGCCGAGCTGTTGAAGCAGGACCTGCCGGTGGCGTTCCGCATGCGCGTGTACACCACGGCAACCGGCGTTGCCGCCAATCTCGAGGATTGGC
>DATCYC010000125.1:0-6925 GCA_036570525.1 Luteimonas sp. | reverse complement strand
CGCGGCCGCGATCGCCGCCGCGCGGCGCGGGCAGGGCGACATGGTCGCCGGCCATGTGGTCGGTTCGAGCGTGTTCAACCTGCTGGTGGTCCTGGGCGGCATGGCGGTGGTGCGCGACGTGCCGGTGCCGGCGTCGTTCGTGCGCTTCGAGCTGCCGGCGGCGCTGGTGTTCGCGCTGATGCTGTATCCGATGCTGCGCGGCGACCTGCGGGTGAGCAGGGCCGAGGGCGGGATCCTGCTGGCCGCGTTCGCGGCATGGGTCGCGTTCGAAGTGTTCCTGGTACACATGGGTTGATGCGGATGCAGCTTGGAAAACTCCGCGCCAACGCGGCGCAGTTCTTCGCCGATTTTTTCCGGTTGGAGGCGGCCAGCGGCATCCTGCTCATCGCAGCCGCACTGATCGCGCTGGTTTGCGCCAACACGCCGTTGAACGATCTGTACGAAGCGTTCCGCGAGGTGCCGGTTGAAGTGGGCATCGGCGAACTCCGGATCGACAAGCCCCTGCTGCTGTGGATCAACGACGGCCTGATGGCGATGTTCTTCCTGCTGGTCGCGCTCGAGATCAAGCGCGAAACCCTGGGCGGGCAGCTCTCCAACCGCGACCAGCTGATGCTGCCGCTGGTCTGCGCGGCGGCCGGCGTGGCCGTGCCGGCGATCATCTACTGGGCCCTGAACCGCGGCGATGCCACCGCGCTGCGCGGCTGGGCCATCCCGACCGCGACCGATATCGCATTCGCATTGGGCATCCTGGCGCTGCTTGGGTCGCGCGTGCCGCTGGGCATGAAGCTGCTGCTGTCGACGATCGCGGTGGTCGACGACCTGATCGCGATCGTGATCATCGCGGTGTTCTATACCCACGACATGTCGTTCGTTGCACTGGGGTGGGCCGCGGCGGCCGTCGCGGTAATGGGGATCCTCAACTGGCGCGGCGTCACCGCGCTGACGCCCTACCTGCTGCTTGGCGTGGTGCTTTGGGTCTGCGTGCTGAAATCAGGCGTGCACGCGACCCTGGCGGGCGTGGTGACCGGGCTGATGATTCCGCACGTGAACCGCCACAACGACCTCGACGATGCGACCGAGCATTCGCCCGTGGAAACACTCGAGCACGCGCTGCATCCCTGGGTGGCCTACGGCATCCTGCCGCTGTTCGCCTTCGTCAACGCCGGGCTGGTGCTCGGCGGGCTGGGCATGGACGACCTGCTGTCGCCGCTGCCGCTGGGCATCGCCATTGGCCTGGTGCTGGGCAAGCCGGTGGGCATCGTGGCGGCCGCGGTGCTGATGCGCGTGGCAGGTTTCGCAAGCTTCCCGCGCGGCATGGATTTCAGGGCGATGCTGGGGCTGGGGATGCTGTGCGGGATCGGCTTCACGATGAGCCTGTTCATCGGTTCGCTGGCGTTCTCGCGGGAGCCGCTGCTGTACACCGAGAGCGTGATCGGCGTACTGGTGGCGTCGACGGTTTCGGCGGTGATCGGCTACGCGTGGCTGCGCATGGTGCTCAAGCCGCAACCCGACGGGGACTGAAATGCGCAGCGCGCTGGTGTTCGGCGGCAGCGGCCAGATCGGGCGGCCGCTGCTCGTGTACCTGCATCGGCGCGGCTGGCAGGTGATCGCGGTGTCGCGCCGCGAACAACCGGCGATGCCGGGCGTGCGCTGGCTGCGCGGGGACCTGCAAGCCGTCGAAGGCCTGCAACCGCGCGTCGACGCGATCTTCAGCTGCGGGCCGCTCGATCATTTCGCCCGCTGGTACGCGCAGTCTCTTGTCGAATGCCCGCGCGTGGTCGCATTCGGCTCGACCAGCGTCGAAGTCAAACAGGACTCCGCGGACGCCGCCGAGCGCGACCTTGCCATGCGCCTGCGCGAAGGCGAGGCCGGCGTGCTGGCCGCCGCCTCGGCACGCAACGCCGCGGCCACGCTGCTGCGCCCAACCCTGGTCTATGGCGCCGCCGGCGACCGCACCCTGACCCGGATCGCCACGATGGCAGCGCGCTGGCACCGCTTCGCCCTGCCGCGCAACGCCAACGGCCTGCGCCAGCCGGTGCACGTCGAAGACCTCGCGACGGCCGCGTTCGCCACGCTCGACGCGCCGGAGACGCACGGCCGTACCTACGCGCTGCCGGGCGGCGAGACGCTGGCCTACAGCGAGATGGTCGCCCGCGTACTGGCGACGCTGCAGCCGCCGGCGAAATTGCACATGCTGCCGCCCGCAGCGTTTCGTGCGCTGCTGTCGCTGGCGCACGCGGGCGGCGTCGCGCGGGGCTTCGGCAGCGCCGCGCTGGCGCGCATGCGCGACGACCTGGTGTTCGACATCGAGCCTGCACGCCGCGACTTCGGCTATGCGCCGCGGCCGTTTGAGCCGGAGGCGGCGATGTTCGGCGGCGCCCGCGCCTAGTACTTCAGGCCGAGCTTGCGATACAGCTTGGCCAGCACCCATGCCGGGCCGATCAGCAAATACCGCAGGTCGGTGAAGAAACTCGGCTTGCGCCCCTCGAACAGCTTGCTGTGCCCGACGAACTGCGCGATCCACGCCACCACGAACACCGCGATCGCCGCGTACAGGAGGGTCCAGACCCCGTAGGCGTCATGCAGCCAGCGCGTGAACCAGGCCATGGCCACGAACACCACCAGCATCCCCAGCCCGAGCGGGCGCGACGCGCGCCAGTAGAACATCCACGCCGCGAACATCGCCAGCGCCGCCCACAGGCCGGCCTTGAACCAGGTGATCGGCACCGGGATGCACCACAGCAGCGCGATCACGCTCCACAGGATCGCCGGCACCGCGAACACGTGGATCCACTGGTTGGCGTCGTTGCGGTGGTCGCCGGAATAGCTTGCGAACCAGCGGTCGATGGGGCGCTGCGTCGATTCGGCCTGCGCGTTCATGGCGGGGCTCCGGGAGGACCTGGCGCAAGCATAGCGCCTGCCGCACCGGCAAGCCGCAAGGCCGTGGGGCGTAGCCCGGGTAAGCGAAGCGCACCCGGGGCCCTTGGCCGCGACGGCACCCCGGGTGCGCTTCGCTTACCCGGGCTACGGCGTCAGCTGATGCTGATGCCTGCCAGCTTCTGCAGTGCCTCGGCGTACTTCGCGCGCGTGCGTTCGACGACGTCGGCCGGCAGGCGTGGGCCCGGTGCGGTCTTGTCCCAGTCCAGCGTTTCCAGGTAGTCGCGCACGAACTGCTTGTCGTAGCTCGGCGGACTGGTGCCGACCTCGTACTCGTCGGCCGGCCAGTAGCGCGAGGAGTCGGGCGTGAGCATTTCGTCCATCACGTACAGGCGGCCGTCGGCGTCGGTGCCGAACTCGAACTTGGTGTCGGCCAGGATGATGCCGCGCCGCAAAGCGTAATCGGCGGCGAACGCGTACAGCCGCAGCGTCGCGTCGCGCACCTGCTCGGCAAGCTCGGCGCCGATGCCGCGGACCATGGTGTCGAAGTCGATGTTCTCGTCGTGGTCGCCAACGGCGGCCTTGGTCGAGGGCGTGAACACCGGCTGCGGCAGTTGCTGCGCCTGGCGCAGGCCGTCGGGCAGGGTGATGCCGCTCACGCGCCCGGTCTTCTGGTAGTCGCGCCAGCCGCTGCCGATCAGGTAGCCGCGCGCGATCGCCTCCACCGGCACCGGCTTGAGCCGGCGCGTCACCACCGAGCGCCGGTCGTACAGCGCGGCGTCGATTCCTTGCGGAAGCACGGAAGCCACGTCGATGCCGGTGAGATGGTTGCGCACGATGTGCTCGGTCTTGCCGAACCAGAAGTTGCTGACCTGGCACAGCATCTCGCCCTTGCCGGGGATCGGGTCGGGCAGCACTACGTCGAAGGCGCTGAGGCGGTCGGTGGCGACCATCAGCAGTTTCGGGTCGGCGTCGCCGCCCGGCAGGTCGAACACATCGCGGACCTTGCCGCGGTGGCGCAGGTGGAGGCCTGGAAGATCGGCCTCGAGCAGGGTCGTTGCCATCGGATCGGGTTGAAGCCTACGGGCGGGCATTGTAGCCATGCGCGGCGGCGGGCGCGCCGAGCTTGTCTCCCTCCCCCTCAAGGGGAGGGCTTAGAATCTCCCCATGAACCGCTGGTACGGAAAAATCCTCGGCCTCCTCGCCGGCGCGGCGCTGTTCCGGCCCAATCCGCTGGTCGGCGCGCTGATCGGCCTGCTGATCGGCCACGCCTTCGACGCCGACTGGTTCCGCGGCCCGCGCGAGAATCCCTGGCGCGTGCTCGGCCTGACCGACGAGGCCAGCGACGCCGAGGTCGACCTCGCCTATCGCCGCCTGATCACCCAGTACCACCCGGACAAACTGTCCGGCGTCGCGGACGAACTGCGCCGCCAGGCCGATGCCCGCGCACGCGAGATCAACACCGCCTACGACCGCATCAAGACGCTGCGCGGACGCAAGTAGCCCGCCGATCGCGGCCAAGGCCGCTCCAACCGGCGCCGCGCGCCCGATGAATCCAGCACGAGAGCCGCCATGCAACCGACCGTCATCGCCCCGTCCATCCTGTCCGCCGATTTCGCCCGCCTCGGCGAGGAAGTCGACAACGTCCTCGCGGCCGGCGCCGACTGGGTGCACTTCGACGTGATGGACAACCACTACGTGCCCAACCTCACCATCGGCCCACTGGTGTGCGAGGCGCTGCGCAAGCACGGCGTGACCGCGCCGATCGACGTGCACCTGATGGTCGAGCCGGTCGACCGCATCATCCCCGACTTCGCCAGGGCCGGCGCCACCGACATCAGCTTCCATCCCGAGGCCAGCCGCCACGTGCACCGCACGATCCAGCTGATCAAGGCCGAAGGCTGCCGCGCGGGGCTGGTGCTGAACCCGGCCACGCCGCTGGACGTGCTCGACTACGTGCTCGAGGACCTGGACCTGGTGCTGCTGATGTCGGTCAACCCCGGCTTCGGCGGGCAGGGCTTCATCCCCTCGACGCTGCGCAAGATCGAGCGCGTGCGCGAGCGCATCGAGGCCAGCGGCAAGTCCATCCGGCTCGAGGTCGACGGCGGCGTCAAGCCCGACAACATCGCCGACATCGCCAGGGCCGGCGCCGATACCTTCGTCGCCGGCTCGGCGATCTTCGGCCACGTCGACTATGTGCAGGTGGTCGCGCAGATGCGGGCGGCGGTGGATTCGGTGCGCTGACCTCACGGCGCGCGTGCAAGAGCGGCTTCAGCCGCTCCTGCAAGTCAAGCAAGCGCGTGCGCATGTTCGCCGATTCACGCGCCGTCGATGCGGCGCTGGTAGCGTGCCGGCTCCACCCGCCGACACTTTTTTCCGATGCCCCGACCGGACTGGTTCCTCATCCTCAACGGAAAATCCGCCGGCGACGACGCCGTGCGCGAAGCGGTGCAGGCGTTGCGCGCCCGCGGCGTCGCGCTGCAGGTGCGCGTGACCTGGGAGGGCGGTGACGCCGAGCGGTTCGTGGCAGAGGCACTGGAGCGCGGCGCCGGCCACGTGATCGCCGGCGGTGGCGACGGCAGCCTCAGTGAAGTCGCCGCGGCGCTGGCACACGCCGATGGCGATGCCGGTGCGCTGCCGGCGATGGGCCTGCTGCCGCTGGGGACGGCGAACGACTTCGCGACCGCGGCGGGCATCCCCGACGATGCACTGGAGGCGCTCGAACTCGTGCGCACCGCGCGGCCGCGCGTGATCGACCTGCTGCGGCTCGATGCCGGAGGCCACACCCACTGGGCGGCCAACCTCGCCAGCGGCGGCTTCGGCACCCAGGTCACGGTCGAAACGCATGACGGGCTGAAGAAGATCCTCGGCGGCCTGGCCTACATGGTCACCGGCATGGCCAAGGTCGCGCGCATCGAACCGATCGCCGCACGCATGCGTGGGCCGGATTTCGCCTGGGAAGGGAACTTCATCGCGCTGGGCGTCGGCAACGGCCGCCAGGCCGGCGGCGGGCAGGCGCTGTGCCCCGACGCGCTGGTCGACGACGGACTGCTCGACGTGACCGTGGTGCCGGAGCTGTCCGGCGAAGTGGGCGGAACGCTCGCGACACTGCTCAAGGAAGGCCGCGAGGCCGCGCTCGACCAGGCGGCGGTCCGCGCACGCCTGCCGTGGCTGGAGATCGAGGCCGAGGCGCCGCTGGTGCTCAACCTGGATGGCGAGCCGGTCGAGTCGAGCCGCTTCCGGATCGAATGCGTGCCGGGTCGCCTGCGCATGCACCTGCCGGACGACTGCCCGCTGCTGGGGTCGGCTTAGCCCCACCGCGGCGCCGCGCGGCCGTCGCGCGATCCGCGCAAAGCCGCTACAGTTGGCGCATGGACTCCCGCGCACTCCCGCACTGCGTTCTTGCCGACCTGGGTTGGCGATGGTGGCATGCAGCCGCCGTCGACCCCGCCCATCCGTCCGCCAAGGAAACGCCGCGTGACCAAGTCCGCATCGCCATCGCCGCAGTCCCCGCAAGCACCTGACCCCCGCGCCCCCGGCATGCGCGTCCGCGTGCCCGTGGTGCGCGAGGTGCTGTCCGACCTCGACACACCGCTGTCGGTGTACCTCAAGCTGGCCGACGGGCCGCACACCTGCCTGTTCGAATCGGTCGAGGGCGGCGAGCGTTTCGGCCGTTACTCGATCATCTGCCTGCCGGCGCGGCGCGTGTTCGCCTTCCACGGCCACGTGCTGACCGTCAGCGAGTACGGCGAGGTGGTCGAGACCCGCGAGGTGGCCGACCCGCTGGCCGAGGTCGAACGCCTGCGCGCGATGCATCCGGTGGCGAAGGTCGATGGACTGCCCGGTTTCACCGGCGGCCTGGTCGGCTGGTTCGGATTCGAAAGCATCCAGTACGTCGAACCGCGTTTCGCCGACGGCCACGCCCGCGACGAGCTGGGCACGCCCGACATCCTGCTGATGCTCAGCGAGGAAGTCGCGGTGTTCGACAACCTCAAGGGCCGGCTGTACCTGGTCGTGCATGCCGATCCGGGCGAGCCGCAGGCGATGG
>DATCYC010000124.1:0-6389 GCA_036570525.1 Luteimonas sp. | reverse complement strand
GGAGTAGCCCAGCGTCATGCGCACCCGAATCGAGGATGTCGCGGCCGCCGCCGGCGTGTCGATGAAAACCGTCTCGCGCGTGCTCAACAACGAGCCGAACGTGCGCGAGGAAACGCGCGAGCGCGTGCTCGATGCGGTGGCCCGGCTGCAGTACCGGCCCAACGCATCGGCACGCAGCCTTGCCGGGCAGCGTTCGTACGTCATCGCGCTGGTCTACGACAACCCGTCGCGCAACTACCTGATGGAAATCCAGGCCGGCGTGCTCGACGCCTGCCATGCCCACCGCTACAACATGGTGCTGGCGCCGGTGGGATCGGGCCGCGAATCGGTGGCCAGCGACATCCGCGGCGTGTTCGCGCATCACGCGCCGGACGGCGTGGTGCTGATCCCGCCGCTGACCGACGACCCGGTGGTGCTCGACTACCTGCGCGACCACGGGGTGCCGTTCGCCTGCGTCTCGCCGCATTCCACCGCGCACCGGATCGGCGTGACCATGGACGAGCACGCGGCCGTGCGCGACCTGATGGCGCACCTGATCGCGCTCGGCCACCGCCGCATCGGCCACATCCAGGGCCATCGCGCGCACGGCGCGCAGGAATGGCGCCACGCGGGTTACCGCCAGGCGCTGCAGCACGCGGGCATCGACTACGACCCGGAACTGGTGGTGGAGGGCGAGTTCGTGTTCGAGTCCGGCGTGCACGGCGCCAACCGCCTGCTCGACCTGCCCGACCCGCCCACCGCGATCTTCGCCGCCAACGACGACACCGCCGCCGGCGTGATCCGGGTGGCCGGCGAGCGCGGCCTGTCGGTGCCGCGCGAGCTGTCGGTGTGCGGCTTCGACGACACCCCGATCGCGCGCCACATCTTCCCCGCGCTCACCACCGTGCGCCAGCCGACCACCGACATGGGCGAGCTGGCCACGCGGCAGCTGCTCGAACACATCCGCACGCCCGGCGCCGGGCGCATGCTGCAGGTGCGGCACACGCTGCTGCTGCGCGAATCCACCGGCCCCGCGCGGCCGCGCAAACCCTGACCCGTCGCTTCAGGCCAGCGCCACCGGCGGCGGCGCCACGTCGTCCACGCGCGAACCGCGCAGCGCGTAGAACACGATGAACCCGTAGCACAGCAGCGGCAGCACGAATGCCGCCTGCAGCCCGTGGTGGTCGGCCACCCAGCCCATCGCCAGCGGGACGATCGCGCCGCCGACGATCGCCATCACCAGCAGGCTCGAGGCCTTGCCGGTCAGCGGGCCGAGGCGCTCGATGCCGAGCGCGAAGATGGTCGGGAACATGATCGAGTTGAACAGCCCGATCGACACCACGCTCCACTTGGCCACGTCGCCATCGGTGAGCATGGTCGCCACCAGCAGCGCCATCGCCACCAGCGCGAACAGCCCGAGCAGCCTGCGCGGATCGAACCTGGCCAGCAGCGCGGAGCCCACCAGCCGCCCGACCAGCGCGCCGCCCCAGTACATCGACACGTAGGTCGTCGCCTGCTGTTCGGTCAGTCCCTGGCCGATGTGCGGCATCGACAGGTAGTTGACCAGCACGCTGCCGATCGAGACCTCGGCACCGACGTAGAAGAAGATCGCCATCACCCCGAACAGCACGTGGCGGTGGCGCAGCGCATCGCGGATGCCGTGGCGCTGGTCCCGGGCGACATCCTCGACACCGCGGATCGCCGGCAGCCGGAACGCCATCACCACCACCGCCAGCACGAACAGCGTCACCGCCAGCCCCAGGTACGGCCCCTGCACCGACTGCGCTTCCTGCGCGCGATAGGCGATCGCCTCCGCGGCAGGCATCGCCGCCAGCTCCGACGCGGTACGCGGCGCCGCGGCGAGGATCAGCAGCCCGCCGAACAGCGGCGCGACGGTAGTACCGAGCGAGTTCATCGACTGCGCCAGCGTCAGCCGGCTGTGGCTGGTCTTCTCCGGCCCGAGCAGCGCCACGTAGGGATTGGCCGCCACCTGCAGCACGGTAATGCCGGTGGCCAGCACGAACAGCGCGCCGAGGAACAGGGGGTAGCTGTGCAGTCCGGCGGCGGGCCAGAACAGCAGCGCGCCGACGCCGGCGATGGCGAGGCCGGCGACGATGCCCTTTTTGTAGCCCAGCACCGCGACCAGCCGCCCGGCCGGCAGCGACATCAGGAAATAGGCGCCGAAGAAGGTGAACTGCACCAGCATCGCCTGCACCCAGCTCAGCTCGAACACCGCCTTCAGGTGCGGGATCAGGATGTCGTTGAGGCAGGTGAGGAAGCCCCACATGAAGAAGATCGACGTGACCACGACCATCGCCATGCGGTTGGTCCGCATCGGTGCGGGACCGGTGGCCGGATTCGATGTGGCGTACTCCATGGCGCGCTCCGTCTGCGTTGCGCGGCGGTGGCCGCGCGGTCGCGCCATCAAAACCGCTTCCGCGCCGGTTGTCCAGCGCTGTCATCCTGCGGAGGGCTGTGCGCGGGCTTCGGACGCAGCGTCGTCCCGGCCGGGGTTACACCCCCGACGTGCTTTTCACCCCGCAAGCCGGCACCTGCACAAACGAAGATCCGCGGAACGCAGGCCGTGAACTCACTCTTCCGAAGCCGCCGCCCGCTGCGCGCGCAGCTCGCTCGCACGCACCAGCACCGACGGCGGCGACAACTCCTCGGGCGTGCAGAAGATCCGTCGCCGGCGCAGCCACTGGCCCGCGGCGCGCGTGGAGGTCAGCATCACGATCGGGATCGACAGCAACAGCCCCAGAATCACCGGCGACATCCACGCCGCCAGCGCCGGCGAGATGCTCCACGACATCACCGCCGCCAGCACGCCCAGGAACGTCAGCCCGCCGTAGCTGCGCAGCAGGCTGGAGAACGGCAGGCTGCCGTCGTCGCGGCGTTGCGATTCCCAGCCCGAGTCCTTGCCCGCGAGCACCTCGGCCACGCCGCGCGACTGCACGTACATCGTCACCGGCGCCATCAGCGCTGCGAGCAGGGTTTCGAGCAGCATGCCGATGAAGGTGCGCACCGCACCGCCGCAGCCGCGGCGCAGGTCGCGGTCGAACATCGTGGCGATGAAGCCCATCAGCTTCGGCGCCAGCAGCATGCCCATGGTGAACACGAACACCCACACGAAGCGGTCCGGATCCTGTTCGCGCCAGTAGGTCGTCGGCGAGAAACCGGACAGCTCGATGTTGCCCCACGACAGCCCGGCGTGGTGCAGCGGGATCGCCAGCCCGACCAGCATCAGCATCGCCCACATCGGCGCGGTGAAGTAGTGGCCGATGCCGATCAGCAGGTGCCAGCGGCTGACCCAGTGCAGCCCCTTGCCCGGCAGCACCGCGCCGTGCTGCAGGTTGCCCTGGCACCAGCGGCGGTCGCGCACCAGCATGTCGGTCAGCGACGGCGGGCCTTCCTCGTAGCTGCCGCCAAGGCTGGGCACCATGTGCAGCGCCCAGCCGCCGCGGCGCATCAGCGCGGCCTCGACGAAGTCGTGGCTGAGCACGGTGCCGGCGAAAGGCTTCACGCCGCGCAGCTCCGGCAGCCCCGCGCACTGCGCGAATGCGCGCGTGCGGATCATCGCGTTGTGGCCCCAGTAGTTGCTCTCCGCGCCGTGCCACCAGGCCACGCCGTAGGCGATCACCGGGCCGTACACGCGCGCGGCAAACTGCTGCATGCGTGCGAACAGCGTGTTGCCGTTGACGATCACCGGCAGCGTCTGGATCAGCGCGACGTCGTCGTGGCCTTCCATCGCGCCGGCCAGGCGCACGATGGTGTCGCCGGTCATCAGGCTGTCCGCGTCGAGGATCAGGAACTGCGGGTACGCCCCGCCCCAGTGCCGCACCCAGTCGGAGATGTTGCCGGCCTTGCGCTCGTGGTTGTCGTCGCGCAGGCGGTAGAACACGCGCGCGTCGTCGCCGAGCCGTTCTCGCAGCGCGTCGAAGGCAGCCCGCTCGGCCCTCTGGATCTCCGGCTTGCGGGTGTCGCTGAGGACGAAGAAGTCGAAGCGGTCGAGCTCGCAGGTCGCCGCCAGCGATTCGTGGATCGCCTGCAGCCCGGCCATCAGGCGCTCGGGATCCTCGTTGTAGGTCGGCATCAGCAGCGCCGTGCGCGAAGACAGTACCGGTCGCGGCAGCTTCGCCGAAAGGTTCAACCGCGCTCGCCGCCTCGACACGATCAGCACGAATCCCGCCAGCGCACCGACAAAGGCCTGCACGATCCACGCGAACAGGAACACGAACAGCACCAGCAGCACCGCCTCCAGCACGTCGGTACCGGCGCCGCGCAGCAGCCACCAGATCTGGTACGTGGCCACGAGCGTCAGCACGATCGCGGCGCCGATCACCGCCGCGCGTCGCCAGAACATGCCGCCGGGCGTGGTCGGGAAGCGACGCCCCCGCAGCCGCCCCGTGCGCAGCGACTGCACCGGCATGTCCAGCGGCGCCTCCGGCGGCAGCGTCGGCGCGGACCGCACCGGCACTTCGATCACGCTCATGCCATCCACCGGTACAACCAGGTTTCCGACAGCGGGCCCTGCGCATCGACCAGCCGCGCGCGCAGCTCGCTCACGCGCGCACCACCGGACTCGAGTTCGAAACTCATCCGCCAGCCGCCGGTCGCGGCGTTGCGATACGCCACCGGATTGCGCAGCGTGCCGTGCGAGGCGGCGGCGTCGACCCGCGGCTTCGCGTCGTCGGCGAGCTTCGACAGCCGTCCGCCTGCGAGATCGACCACCACCAGCCGCGCGCCGTCGTTCGAAGCGCCGATGCGGGTCGCGGCCACGGTGGCCAGTTCCGGCTTCCAGGCGTGGTCGCGGCACCAGTGCAGGCGGTACCGCCAGCGGTGTTCGCGGCCGGCGGCGATCGGCAGCTTCGGCCGCCAGAAGGCGACGATGTTGTCGTGGTATTCGTCCGCGGTCGGGATCTCGACCAGGTGCACCTCGCCCTCGCCCCAGTCGCCCAGCGGTTCGACCCACAGGCTCGGTCGCTTCTGGTACGCGGCTTCGGCATCCTGGAAGTCTTCGTACTTGCGCTTGCGCTGCATCAGCCCGAAGCCGCGCGGGTCGCGGTCCTGGAAACCGCTGTGCTGCAGCGTCGGCGGGTTCTGCAGCTGGCGCCAGGTCTGCTCGCCCTTGCCGTTGAGCATCGCCAGACCATCGGAGTCGTGCACCGCCGGGCGATAGTCGTCGACGCCGACGCGGTCGCTGGGATCGAACTCGAACATGCTCGTCAGCGGCGCGATGCCCGCGTGCGCCAGGTCGACGCGCGGGTACAGGCGCATGTCGACGTCGAACACGGTTTCCTCGCCCGGATCGATCGCGAAGCGGAACGCGCCGGCCGCGCTCGGGCTGTCGAGCAGGGCGTGCACCACCATCACCCGCGCGTCGCGCGCCGGCCGCTCCAGCCAGAAGGTGGTGAAGCGCGGGAACTCCTCCGCCGCCGGCTCGCCGCTGCCCAAGGCCAGTCCGCGCGCCGAAAGCCCGTAGTTCAGGCCCTTGGCCACCGCGCGGAAATAGCTCGCGCCGAGGAAGCTGCACAGCTCGTCGAAATGGTCGGCGCGATTGATCGGCGCGTGCAGGCGGAAGCCGGCGAAGCCGATGTCGCCAACGGCCGGCACCGGCTGCGGCGTGTAGTCGAACAGGCCGGTGGAGAACGCGAACGGCGTCGCCCGGCCGCCGCGCACCGTGAAGACATCGACGCGATCCTTGAACAGGAAGCCGCGGTGGAAGAACTGCGCCTGGAACGGCAGCCCGTCGCCCGCCCACAGCGCGCGCGCGGCGCGGTAGCGGAAGTCGCGGTACTCGTCATAGCCGATGCCGGCCAGGGCCGGCGGCAGGGTGTTGCCGGGCTGCCGGTACGGCCGTGCGGCCAGCGCCCGGGCAAGCCCGGCGACGGCGTCTTCGTCGAACGCGCCTTCGGCGGCCACGGCCTGCGCGCGCGACGCTGCAAGCGTTTCCAGCGCGCCGCCGAACGACAACAGGGGCAACGAGAATCCCGCCAGGATCACTTCACGACGATGCACCGATACTCCATGCGCCAGATTTGCAGCCGCGCACTATACGGAGGCGTTGCTCAGCAGAACGTAAATGGATGCGGGCGGTTCAGGCGGGAGGGTGACGCGCGTCGCATTGGCGAATTCCCCGCGGTACTCGTGGCGGTCCCGCCGCTTCGATCACGACGTTTCAGTCCCGTCCGCCCGGTTGCGCCAATCAGTCGCGCGCCGCACCCGCAGCCTGCCGCCGCCGCACGTAACGCATGATGTCGATGAAGGTATCGACCCAGTACTCGTCGCGGTGCCGCGACAGGTAATCGAGCAGCTCCGCGTGCGCGGCGGTGGAGACCGACAGGTGGTCGCCGCCGATGCCGTGGAAGGTGAAGTTCACCATCGTGCCCCGGCGCCCGGCTTCCTCGACC
>DATCYC010000123.1:0-2948 GCA_036570525.1 Luteimonas sp. | reverse complement strand
CATGAAGCGGTTCTCGAAGATCGTCTCGTCGACGATGCCGACGCCTTCGGCGATGCAGTTCATGGCCATGAACTGCGCCTGCATGTCGGTGGGGAAACCCGGATGCGGCGCGGTGACGATGTCCACCGCCTTCGGCCGGCGCCCGCGCATGTCGACGGTGATGCTGTCGCCGCGGGTGCCGACGTCGGCGCCGGCCTCGACCAGCTTGTCGAGCACCGCGTCGAGGGTGCCGGGGCGCGCGTGGGTCGCGGTGACGCAGCCGCCGGTCATCGCCGCGGCCACGAGGAAGGTGCCGGTCTCGATGCGATCGGCGACGACGCGGTGGCGGCCGCCGTGCAGGCGCTCGACGCCGTGCACGACGATGCGTCCGGTACCCGCGCCTTCGATGTCCGCACCCATCTCGACCAGGCAGTCGGCCAGGTCGACGATCTCCGGCTCCCTTGCCGCGTTCTCGATCACGGTGGTGCCGTCGGCCAGGGTAGCCGCCATCAGCACGTTCTCGGTGGCGCCGACGCTGACGATGTCGAAGTCCACCTTGCCGCCGCGCAAACGCGGCGCGCTGGCCTTGATGAAGCCATGCTCGACGGTGATCCGCGCGCCCAGCGCTTCGAGCGCCTTGATGTGCAGGTCGACCGGGCGCGAGCCGATCGCGCAGCCGCCGGGCAGCGAGACCTCGGCCGCGCCATACTTCGCCAGCAGCGGGCCGAGCACCAGCACCGAGGCGCGCATGGTCTTGACCAGTTCGTAGGGCGCGACGTGGCTGCGCACGGTGCGCGGGTCGATCTGCAGGTCGGCGCCGTCCTCGACGATGACCCCGGCGCCCAGCTCGGCCAGCAGGCGCAGCGTGGTCTTGACGTCGTGCAGGTCCGGCACGTTGGCGATCGACACCGGCTCATCGGCCAGCAGGGTCGCGCACAGGATCGGCAGCACGGCGTTCTTGGCGCCCGACACGGCCACCTCGCCGTCGAGCGCGATGCCGCCGCTGACGATGATCTTCTGCATCAGCCCACCGCCCCGCGCGGCTGCGAGGCGTGCTCTTCGGGGGTCAGCGTGCGCAGCGCCAGGGCATGGATCTCGCCGCCCATCAGTTCGCCAAGCGTGGCGTAGACCAACCTGTGCCGGGCCAGCGGCAGCTTGCCCTGGAACGCATCGGAGACGACCAGCGCCTCGAAGTGCACGCCGTCGTCGCCGCGCACCGCGACGCGCGCGCCGGGCAGGCCCTGTTCGATGAGCTGCTGGATGGTATTGGTGTCCAACGCGATAATCCTCGTGAAGCCTGCATGAGCAGGTCGCCGGCCGCGGCTGGCCCAAACGGGCTTTTGCGCCGCGAAGCGCATAAAATGGGCCGATTAGCCTAACGGAAAGGCCCCGGCTTCGATATGGCCGCCAGCGCAACACCCCCCATCGACGATGCAACGCTGGCCGCCAGCGGCCGCCGCGTCCTCGACACCGAGGCCCGCGGGCTGGACGCCGTCGGCGCCCGGCTCAACGGCGACTTTTCCCGCGCCTGCCGGCTGCTGCTCGCCTGCCGCGGCCGCGTGGTCTGCATCGGCATGGGCAAGTCCGGGCACGTGGCGCGCAAGATCGCCGCAACCTTCGCCTCCACCGGCACCCCGGCGTTCTACGTTCACCCGGGCGAAGCCGGGCATGGCGACCTGGGGATGATCACCGATGCCGACGTGGTGCTGGCGCTGTCGTACTCCGGCGAGTCCGACGAAATCCTGATGCTGCTGCCGGTACTCAAGCGCCAGGGCAATCCGCTGCTGGCAATGACCGGGCGCGAACGGTCGACCCTGGCGCGCGAAGCCGACGTGCACCTGGACGTGAGCGTGCCGGCCGAAGCCTGCCCGCTGCACCTGGCCCCGACCTCCAGCACCACCGCCTCGATGGCGATGGGCGACGCGCTGGCGGTGGCGCTGCTGGAGGCGCGCGGCTTCACCTCCGACGACTTCGCCCGTTCGCACCCGGCCGGTGCGCTGGGCCGCCGACTGCTGCTGCACATCCGCGACGTCATGCACGCCGGCGACGAAGTGCCACATGTTGCCGCTGACGCCTCGCTGGCCGATGCGCTGCTGGAAATGAGCCGCAAGCGCCTGGGCATGACCGCGATCGTCGACGGCGACGGCCGCCTGCTCGGCCTCTACACCGACGGCGACCTGCGCCGCACCCTGGCCGATCCGGCCATCGACGTGCATCGCGCACGCATCGCCGACGTGATGACGCGGTCCCCGGTGGCGATCGAAGCCGATGCGCTGGCAAGCGAGGCCGCGCGGCTCATGGAGGACCGCAAGATCACCATGCTGCCGGTCGTCGACGACGAACGCCGCGTCGTCGGCGCATTGAACATTCACGACCTGTTGCGGGCGCGGGTGGTTTAAAGGCCGGGATTCGGGATCGGGGATTGGGGATTCGGAAAAGCCCGGGCCGCGTAGCGAAACCTGCCATTGCATCGCACGACACCAGAACACGGACAAGAAACCAGCCGCATGCCGAACCAGGACATCCCCGCCGACATCATCGACCGCGCCGCGAAGATCCGCCTGGCGTGCTTCGACGTCGACGGCACGCTGACCGACGGGCGGCTGTGGTTCGACGCCGACGGGCGCGAGGCCAAGGCCTTCAGCGTGGTCGACGGGCAGGGCCTGGCGCTGCTGCGCAAGTCGGGCATCGAGGTTGCCTTCGTCACCGCGCGCAACAGCGCCGCCGCCGCGCACCGCGCGCGCGACCTGGGCGTGCGCTCGTGCGTGGGCGTCGGTGACAAACTCGCCTGCGTCGAGCGCCTGGCGACCGAGCTTGGCATCGGCCTGGAGCAAGTGTCCTTCATGGGCGACGACCTGCCCGACATCCGGATCATGCGCGCAGTCGGCCTGGCCGTCGCACCCGCCAGCGCGCACGCCTGGACGCTCGAGCGCGCGCACTGGCGTACCGCGGCGCGCGGCGGCGAAGGC
>DATCYC010000122.1:0-3156 GCA_036570525.1 Luteimonas sp. | reverse complement strand
GGGGCTTCAAGGTTTCGACGCGGATCAGGAGCCCTTCTCGCTGCACGCCAGCTCGCGCATGCCGTCCTGCTGCGACAAATGCGCCGCGTCCGCGCCGAGCGTGAAATACAGCGAATCGCCGACGTAGACCTCCGGGTCGCTATCGGCAACCTTTTGCAGCGCATGGAGCTCTCCGCCGGGCAGCGTGACCCGCGCGGTGCCGTCCAGCACGACCACGGCGGTATCGGCCTGGCAGTCGAAGCGACGGGCATCCGGGTCCACGGGCGCGGGCGTCGCGGTCTCCGCTGCTGCGGGTGGGGTGGTGGTGTCCGCGGTGGTGGCGGCGCGGTCGCCGCAGCCGGCGACGCACGACGCGATGACTGCAGCGGTGATGATGGAAAGCTTGCCCATGGTGATGTTCCGGACGGGGTTCCCATTCTCCGCTCCGCCGGTCAAGCGGCGGTGATTGCGGGCATCAAGCCCCTCTCCCGCGCAGCGGGAGAGGGCGGGCGCACGGCGTCGGGCGAGGGCCCGCTTCCCCCGCGGCTGCCTACTCCGCGTCCTGTCCCCGCAGCCGCCGTCCTCGCCGTCGCGCCATCAAGCAGCGGTGATTGCGCTCAGTCCCGGTTCATGGCGCCGGCAGCACCTGCGCCATCACCGCCACGTAGTGGCAGACGCTGCCGGCGATGCAGAACAGGTGCCAGATCGCGTGCGAATAGCGGATCGATTCGCGGTGGTAGAACACCGTGCCCAGGGTGTAGAACAGGCCGCCGGCCAGCAGCCAGCCGAGCGTCCAGCCGTCGAGCGCAGCCATCACCGGCCTGATCGCCACGATCACCAGCCAGCCCATCGCGACGTAGATCGCGGTGGACAGAAGCTTGAAGCGGCCAGTGAAGAAAAGTTTGAACACGACCCCGGCGATGGCCAGCGTCCAGATCGCGGCGAACAGCGACCAGCCCAGCGCGCCGCGCAGGCCGATCAGGGTGAACGGGGTGTAGGTGCCGGCGATCAGCAGGTAGATCGCGCAGTGGTCGAACACCTTCAGCCGGGTCTTGGCGACCGGGTGCGAGACCGCGTGGTACAGCGTGGAGGCAACGTAGAGCAGCAGCAGGCAGATGCCGAACACGATCGCGGCGGTGAGCTGCCAGCCGTCGCCGTGCAGTGCGGCCAGCGCGATCAGTACAGCTCCACCGGCCAGCGCCGCGGCCGCGCCGACGCCGTGGGTCAGCGCGCTTGCGAATTCCTCGCGCGGGTCGTGGACGATGGCGGAGGTTTCGGTCATCTGCGCACCATGCACGGTGCGAGTCGAGCAATCAATCAACCGATGCCCGTGCGCTGCATTGACGTGCGGCGCCGGCCCATGCCGGCCCCGCACCGTGGGTCGGGCCTGCGCGCCCGACGTCGCGCGTGGTTGGAACCCGTCGCGTCGTTCCGGCGCCTCAGCGCGCGGCCACCACGTGCGCCTGCTCGCGCGTGGCCATGAACTCCACGCCCGGCGCGCGCTCCTGCGCCAGCTGCAGGTTGACCCGCGTCGGCGCGAGGTAGACCAGCTCGCCGGCGCCGTCGATGGCCAGGTTCATCGCGTTCTTCTCGCGGAACTCCTCCAGCTTCTTCGCGTCCGCGCATTTGATCCAGCGCGCGGTCGCCACCTGCACCTGCTCGAACGCGGACTCCACCCCGTACTCGTCCTTGAGCCGGTACGCGGCCACGTCGAACTGCAGCACGCCCACCGCGCCCAGGATCAGGTCGTTGCTCATCAGCGGCCGGAAGAACTGCGTGGCGCCTTCTTCGGCCAGCTGCGCCAGCCCCTTCTGCAGCTGCTTGAGCTTGAGCGGATCGCGCAGGCGCGCGCGGCGGAACAGTTCGGGCGCGAAGTTGGGGATGCCGGTGAACGAGATCGCCTCGCCCTCGGTGAAGGTATCGCCAATCGAGATCGTGCCGTGGTTGTGGATGCCGATCACGTCGCCGGGATACGCCTCGGCGGCGATCTCGCGGTCGCTGGCCATGAACGTCAGCGCGTTGGCGAGCTTGACCTCCTTGCCGCCGCGCACGTGGAAGGCCTTCATGCCGGCGACGAAATGCCCGGAGCACACGCGCATGAACGCGACGCGGTCGCGGTGCAGCGGGTCCATGTTGGCCTGGATCTTGAACACGAAGCCGCTGAGCTTCGGCTCGGCCGGTTCGACCATGCGCGTGGTGGTCTCGCGCGGCCGCGGCGACGGTGCGTGGCGGACGAAGAAGTCCAGCAGCAGCTGCACGCCGAAGTTGTTCACCGCCGAGCCGAAGAACACCGGTGTCTGCCTGCCGGCAAGGTAGGCGGCGAGGTCGAACGGGTGCGAGGCGCCCTGCACCAGCTCCAGCTCGTCGCGCACTTCACGCAGCACGTCGGCGCCGATGCGCGCTTCGAGCTGCGGGTCGTCGATCGAGGCGAAGATGGTCGAGTCCTGGCGGGTGAAGTTGCGACCCTGCTCGTACAGGTGCACCTCGCCGGTAACCAGGTGCACCACGCCCTTCAGGCGCTTGCCCATGCCGATCGGCCAGGTTACCGGCGCGCACTGGATGCCGAGCACGCTTTCGACTTCATCGAGCAGGTCGATCGGGTCGCGGCCTTCGCGGTCGAGCTTGTTGATGAAGGTCATGATCGGCGTGTCGCGCATGCGGCACACCTCCATCAGCTTGATCGTGCGCTCCTCGACGCCCTTGGCCACGTCGATGACCATCAGCGCCGAGTCGACCGCGGTGAGCACGCGGTAGGTGTCCTCGCCGAAGTCGGCGTGGCCGGGGGTGTCGAGCAGGTTGACGATGCGGCCCTCGTAGGGGAACTGCATCACCGAGCTGGTCACCGAGATGCCGCGCTCCTGCTCCAGCGCCATCCAGTCGGAGGTGGCGTGGCGCGAGGTCTTGCGCGACTTGACCGAACCGGCCATCTGGATCGCGCCGCCGAACAGCAGCAGCTTCTCGGTCAGGGTGGTCTTGCCGGCGTCCGGGTGCGAAATGATCGCGAAGGTGCGGCGGCGGGCGGCTTCGGCGGCAACGTCAGGCATGGCGAAAGCGCCAGCTGGCGCGACGGGGATGCGGGGAGGATGCGGATTATACGGGTTGCGGCGGCGCGGGCAGGGATGGTGGCGCCTGTGCTCATCAAGCGAACCTGGCGCCTGGTTACGGGCTTCGCGGCGA
>DATCYC010000121.1:0-4771 GCA_036570525.1 Luteimonas sp. | reverse complement strand
GCCACCTCCAGCACCCGCGCCTGCACGCCGCGGCCGCGCCGCGACAGCGCGTTGAGGCGGACTTCCACCTCCTGCAGGGCGAACGGCTTGACCAGGTAGTCGTCGGCGCCGGAGTCGAACCCGGCCAGCTTGTTGTCGAGGCTGTCGCGCGCGGTCAGCATCAGCACCGGCGTCTGCTTGCGCGCGTCGTTGCGCAGCTTGCGGCACACCTCCAGGCCATCCATGCCCGGCAGGTTGAGGTCGAGCACGATCGCATCGAAGTCGTGCACCACGGCCAGGTGCAGGCCGGTCACGCCGTCGGCGGCGAAGTCGACGGTGTGGCCGCGGTCTTCGAGGTAATCGCCGAGGTTGGCGGCGATGTCCTGGTTGTCTTCGATGACGAGGATGCGCATGGGTTTGGCTACATGCCCTCCCGGGGGAGCGACCGCGGTGGCGTGCTCCTGAGCGTGTCCTGCGCGTGCTCCCTGGCGCGATCGCGCGCGGCGACCGTCATGCACTGGTTGCTGGACATGTGCGAACCGGTCCTCTTCACCCGCTTGCAGACCAGGCGGCTGTTCTCGCCGGCCTCGGTCAGGATGTTGTTGATCAGTTCCTGGTCGTTGAACACGGCGACCTTCTGCTCTTCGCCGAGCCGGGCGACGCCGCCGGACTGCTCAAGCGTGGCCGAAATCCGTGCCAGCGCCGACTTCACCTTCTCGCGGTCCGCGTTCTTGATCTCGCTGTAGGTTTCGCCGTCACCCAGTTCCTCGAGGATCTGGGTGCGTTGCGCGGCGAACTGTTCCTCGACGTCGACGCGGGTCCCGCGCTCGCTGGCCATCGTGGTGCCGGCAATCAATACCAGCAGTGCAAGTGTCATGCCCCTGTACATGGATACTGCTCCTCGGCTTGGTAAATGCCCTGAAAGTCTCGCACAAAACAAAACGCCAAAGCGAGATGGTCGCCTGGGCCGGAAAGGTACTGCAGCGCGCACGGCGGGTTGGCTTCGATGACCAGGGATGCGATTGGATCGAGGTCAGTTGTGGAGCGCGTGGGGTGGCGTGCGGAGGAGCGTATCGCGCGCGTGATCGGCGGCCCGCTGACGTTCGGCGACCGTCATGCACTGGTTGGACGCCATGTGGGTGCCGGTCTTCTTCTCCCGCCTGCAGACCAGCCGGCTGTCCTCGTCCGCACTGGTGAGGATGTTGTTGATCAGCTCCTGGTCGTTGAAGACCCGGAGCTTCTGCCTTTCATTGAGCCGACTGGCATCACCCGACGGGCCCAGCGCAGTCCGGATCCGCGCCAGCGCCGCGAGCACTTCGCGACGGTCGGTGGGGCTGACCTCACCGTAGGTTCCATCGTCCATGGCCTCCCGGATCGAAATCATCCGGGCCTCGAATTCCGATGGGCCGGCGCCGCTATCAGCCTGCCTGTCCGCGGCCACTGCGCCGGTGGCCACCAGCATCAGTCCCGCCACCATGATTCCTCTGAACATAGTGCACCCGGTGATGGAAGCCGGCGCGCCGCCGGCGAGCGGTTTGAAGTTTCGCACAAAACAAAAGGCCCAAGCGAGATGTCGCTTGGGCCGAAAAGGTACTGCCCCGATAACCGTAATCCGCCGACTGACCTGATGGATTGCCTGGAGAGAGCGCGCGATTCCGGTTCGGGAAACACTACGACCGGCCCGGTTAGGCGGCGGTTAAACGGGATGTTATTTTTTGATTAAGTCGGCTTTTCGGCCGCCCCGGACCCGCGATCTCGCCACGGCGGGCGCTCCGGCCGCCACGTGGTCGATGACGCAGCCGGCGATGTCCACGCCGGTGGCCTGCTCGATCCCCTCCAGCCCCGGCGAGGAGTTGACCTCCAGCACCAGCGGCCCGCGCCTGGAGCGGATCAGGTCGACCCCGGCGATTCCCAGCCCCAGCACCTGGGCGGCACGCACGGCCACGGCCTGCTCCGCGGCGCTGGCCCGGGCCGCCTTGCCGCTGCCGCCGCGGTGCAGGTTGGAGCGGAAATCGCCCTGCGGCGCCTGCCGGCGCATGGCCGCGACCACGCGGTCGCCGACCACGAAACAGCGCAGGTCGGTGCCCTTGGCTTCCTCGATGAACTCCTGCACCAGGAACGTCGCGTACAGCCCGCGCAGGGTCTCGATCACGCTGCGCGAGGACGATGGCTTCTCGGTCAGCATCACCCCGCTGCCCTGGGTGCCCTCGTTGAGCTTGATCACGTGCGGCGGCGGTCCGAGCATCGCCAGCAGGTCGCCGGTGTCGTCGGGGTTGTCGCCGAACACCGTCACCGGCAGGCCGATGCCCTGCGCGGCGAGCAGCTGGTGGCTGCGCAGCTTGTCGCGTGCGCGCATGATCGCGGCCGACGGGTTGGGGGTGAAACTGCCCATCAGCTCGAACTGGTGCAGCACCGCGTTGCCGTAGCGCGTGATCGAGGCGCCGATGCGGGGGATGACCGCGTTGTAGCCGGCGATCGGCCGGCCCTTGTAGCGCAGGTCGAAGCCTTCGACGCTGATGCGCATGTAGCAGCGCAGCGGGTCGAGCACGCGCACGCTGTGGCGGCGCTCGCGCGCGGCCTCGACCAGGCGCCGGGTCGAGTACAGCTTGCTGTTGCGCGAGAGGATGGCGAGCTTCATGCGGGGGACCCGGGCAGGTGTCGCGGCGGTTTGCCGTGGAGGGAGGATCGTGCAGGGTCGACCGTGAACGCACCGGCGATGGCGGCCCGGCCGGCTCGGGCGTTGGCGCCACCGGCATGCGCCATCAAAAACGGCGGCCCGCCCATCGGACGCGCCGCCGTCTGCAACTGGAGCGGGTGATGGGAATCGAACCCACGCTATCAGCTTGGGAAGCTGAAGTTCTACCATTGAACTACACCCGCACAGGGCGCCAGTCTATGCCCGCCGCGCGCGTCATGGCAATCCGTGGCGGGCGGCCTGCGGCAGGCTCGGCCGGCAAAAGCGAAGGGCCCGCGAGGGGCCCTTCGACATGCGACATGCAGGATTGCGTCAGAAGCTGCTGCCCACCGTGGCGAACACCGTGGCGTTGTTGCCGCCGCCCTGCTGCACGGTGGCGGTGGCGCCGATGTTGGCGTCCAGGCCGAGCAGGCGGGTGCGCGCGCCGATCACGATGGTGGTGTAGTTGCGGTCGTACGACAGCCCCGGCACCGCGTACTCCATCGAACCGGGAATCGACTGCGCGCTGGCGAAGACCTGCTCGTCGCCTTCCTCGAACTCGTGGTCGTAGGTGAAGCGCGCGTACGGCACCAGGTGGTCGCTGATCGCGTAGCTGGCCTGCCAACCAATGCTGCCGATCAGCGAGTCGAAGCTCTGGTCGGCGTAGGCCAGCGACGAGGACAGGGCCGGGTCGCTTTCCGCATAGCCGTCGACGTCGATCTGCTGCGAGACCACGCCCAGCACCGGGCCGTGCTGCAGGGCGCCGCTGCCGAAGTTCCAGCCGGCGTTGATCGCCGCGGTGAGGTTGTCGCCGTCGGTGGAGCCCGAATGCGTGCGCACCGCCTGGCCCAGGCGCAGCTTGCGGTCGACGTCGAAGTCCAGCTTCGACCAGCTCAGCTGGCCGTTGACCCACAGCCCGGCGTCTCCGTACCAGCCGGCGAAGGCGCCGAGGGTGGCCTCGGACTGGCGGAAGTCGCCGCCGGAGCGGCCGAAGTCGATGCGGCCGCGGCCGTAGCCGGCGAAGCCGCCGAACACCACGTTGCCGCTGCTCCAGTCCACGCCGCCGGCGATCGCCGGGATCACGCCGTCGTAGTCGTCGCCGCTGCCGTAGCGCTGGAAGTCGCCGCGCAGGTTGGTCCACCAGTGCATGCCGTCGGACTCCGGCGCGCCGGACACGTGCATCGCGACGATGTCCGCGCGCCCGCGCCCGGTGGTCGCCGCCGAACGCGGCAGCACCGCGATCTGGCGCGGGCCCTCGAGCATGCCCAGGGCAAGCTGCGCGATCGCCTGCTGCCCCGCCGCGCTCGGATGCACGCCGTCGGCGAACAGGTAGCTGCTCTGCACGCTGGGGTCGACGTACGAACCGGGATTGCAGAACAGCGACGAGTCGCCCGCCGGCGCCGGCTGCACGCCGCAGCCGGCGCTGGTCACGTTGGCGAAGCCGTAGAAACCGGGATCGGCCACCACCTCCTGCAGGAAGTGGAAGGTGTCGACCGGGATCACCCGCAGGCCGTTGGCCGCCAGGCCGCCGAACAGCGCGTCGTTGTAGGCGGCCGCCAGCGCGGTGCCTTGCCCCATGGCCGCCGCGCCGCCGGCGCGGAACGACGGGGTCAGGCCGATGTCGGGCAGGTTGGGCACCAGCACGTACTGCGCGCCCGCCGCCTGCAGCGTGCCGACGATGGTCACCTGCGCGGTGACCGCGCCACCGATGATCGCCTGCGCCTGCGCAGGGTCGGACACCACCGCGAACACATCGTTGGCGCCGCCCCACACGCTGTACAGCGCGTCCGGGTCGGCCCTGCCGCCGTTCGCGGCCAGGTAGTTGTTCATCTGCGTGGCCAGCGACGGGATCGGGCCGAGCCCGCCGACCGTGTCCACACCCACGCGCGCGCCGCCGGCGGCGTAGTTGTCGCCACTCTGGCCGTTGCCGTTGGGCGAGGCGTCGGTGCCGTAGTACTGCGCCAGGTACTCCGACCAGACCAGCCCGGGGTTGGTGGTGAACTTGCCGATCAGCGCGCCCGAGGGGCCCACGACCTGGATCAGCACCGGACGGAAATAGCCCGAGTCGGTGAGGCTGTCGCCGAAGAACACGGTGTTGCTGTAGGGGCTGTCGCCCTG
>DATCYC010000120.1:0-4180 GCA_036570525.1 Luteimonas sp. | reverse complement strand
CGCGAACATCGGCATCGGTTCGGAATGGGTGAGGTTGAGCCCGCCCTTGCCGGCGATCAGGAACTTGCGCCCGACCGAGCCCTTGGCGTCGAACACGTCGACGTCCACCCCGGCCGCGCGCGCGACCTCCGCCGCCATCAGCCCCGCCGGCCCGCCGCCGACCACGGCGATCGTGCTCACGCGACTTCTCCCGCGGCGTGGCCCGAAGCCCAGGCCCACTGGAAGTTGTAGCCGCCGAGCCACCCGGTGACGTCGACCACCTCGCCGATGAAATACAGGCCGGGCACGCGTTTCGACTCCATCGAGCCGGACGACAGCTCGCGCGTGTCCACGCCGCCCAGCGTGACTTCCGCGGTGCGATAGCCCTCGGTGCCGCTGGCGGTGATCGGCCAGTGGTGCAGCTGCGCGGCGATGTCGTTCAGTTCGCGCTCGTTGTACTGCCGCATCGGGCGGTTGGGCAGCCAGGCCTCGCACAGGCGCTGCGCGAAGCGCTTCGGAAGCTGGTCCGACAGCACGGTCTTCAGCTCCGCGGTGGGCCGCGACTGCCGCTGTTCGCGCAGGAATGCCTCGGCGTCGAGCGTCGGCAGCAGATCCAGCCGCAGCGCGTCGCCGGGCTGCCAGTACGACGAGATCTGCAGGATCGACGGCCCGCTCAGGCCGCGATGGGTGACCAGCATGAAGTTGTTGAACGATTTCCCGTTGCAGCTGGCCTCGACCGGCAGCGAAACGCCGCTCAGGCCTTCCAGGCGCTCCAGGTGCGTGCCGCTGAGCGTGAGCGGCACCAGCCCGGCGCGCGTGGGCAGGACTGCGTGGCCGAACTGCTGCGCGAGCCGATAGCCGAAACCGCTGGCGCCCATGCTCGGAATCGACAGCCCGCCGCTGGCCACCACCAGCGATGCCGCGGTGAACGGCCCGCGCGAGGTGCGCAGCGCGAAGCCGCCGCCGTCCCGCTGCCGTACATCCTCCACGCTGCAGCCGATCTCGACGCGCACGCCGGCCACCTCGCACTCGTCGAGCAGCATGCGCACGACCTGCTTCGAGGACTCGTCGCAGAACAGTTGCCCGAGCTCCTTCTCGTGGTACGCGATGCCGTGGTGCTCGACCATGGCGATGAAGTCGGCCGGCGTGTAGCGCGCCAGCGCGGACTTGCAGTAGTGCGGATTGGCCGAGAGGAAATTCTCCGGGCCGGCGCCGGTGTTGGTGAAGTTGCAGCGCCCGCCGCCGGACATCAGGATCTTCTTGCCGGGCTTGTTGGCGTGCTCGACGACGAGCACCCGCCGGCCGCGCCGCCCCGCCGTGATCGCGCACATCAGCCCGGCCGCGCCGGCGCCGATCACCACGGCATCGAATGCCTCCGCCATCGCGTCAGTGCGCCCGCCCGGCCGGCGCCATGCGCACGCTGGATTCGATCGCCAGCGAAGTGCCTTCGCCATAGAGCTCGAACTGGCCGTCCTGCACCATGCCCTGCAGGCGCATCGTGCGATTGGCCATCGCGCCCAGCGCGGCGACGGTCGCACTGCCGATGTCGAGCACGGTGAGGTTGCCGATGCGCGAAAGCGCGGCACGGTTCCTGTCCCACCAGATGTCGGCGCTGCGGCCGCCGTAGTTGACCACCACCACCTCGCGCGAGCGGCCGCAGGCCTTGCGGATGCGCGATTCGTCCGGCTGGCCGAGGTCGATCCACAGCTCGATCTCGCCGCTCAGAGACTTGCGCCACAGGTCGGGTTCGTCGTCGCTGGACAGGCCGCGGCCGAACTCGAGCGCATCGTCGGCGTGCAGCGCGAACGCCAGCAGCCGGATCATCAGCCGCTCTTCGGTTTCGGAGGGATGCTGGGCCAGGGTCAGCGCGTGGGTGGCGTAGTAGTGCCGGTCCATGTCGCTGAGCTGCAGCTCGGCCTTGTAGATGGTGGATTTGGTTGCCATGCGACCCGTGGGAGCGTTTGCCGGCGCATAGTGTAGGCGCCAGCCTTCGGCGGTGCGGTTCGGGCGCCGCCGCGGGTGGCGGGGGAGCGCCCGTGCGGCTTCCCGGAAACGCGCGGCGCATTCCGTAGAATGCGCCCATGGTCACCAATATCGCCGCCTACCACTTCGCTGCCGTCGACGACCCGGACGCCCTGGCCGGGCGCCTGCGCGAGCGCGCTGAAGCCTGCGCGCTGCTGGGGACCGTGCTGGTGGCGGGCGAGGGGATCAACCTGTTCCTGGCCGGTACGGACAACGCCATCGAGGACTTCCTGCAACAGCTGCGCGCCGATCCGCGCTTCGCCGGCCTGCAGGTGAAGTACAGCCGCAGCGCCGCGCAGCCGTTCGCGCGGCTGAAGGTGAAGGTCAAGCCGGAGATCATCAGCTTCCGCCGCGACGACGCCTCGCCGCTGGGCGGACGCGCGCCGGCGGTTGCGCCGGCGGACCTGGCGCGCTGGATCGAACAGGGCCACGACGATGCCGGCCAGCGCGTCGTGCTGCTCGACACGCGCAATCGCGAGGAAGTCGCGCACGGCACGTTCACGGGTGCGCTGGTGCTGCCGATCGACAATTTCACTGAGCTGCCCGAGGCCCTGGCGCCGCATCGCGAGGCGCTGGCCGACGCCACCGTGGTGAGCTTCTGCACGGGCGGCATCCGCTGCGAAAAGGCCGCGCTGTGGCTGCGCGCGGACGGCATGGGCAACGTGCTGCAGCTCGACGGCGGCATCCTTGGCTACTTCGAACAGGTCGGCGGCCAGGGCTACGACGGCCGCTGCTTCGTCTTCGACGACCGCATCGCCCTCGATCCGGCGCTGGCGCCGCTCGTCGACGGCATGGACCGGGCCGCGTGAGCTGGCTCGCGCTGCTGCTGGTGCCGCTGGCGCTGTACGCGGCGTACAAGCTGGTCGGCGTGGCGCTGAAGCTGGTGCTGGCCGTCGTGGTGGTGGTGGCCGTGTACTGGTGGGCCGCGCCGCAAATGGGCTGGCCGACGGTGTCGGACCTGGTGTACGTTTTTGGCCCGGACCTTGATGGCCGGCGCATCGAAGAGGTTGCCGACCCCTCGCGTCTGGCCGGTGAGGCAGCCGAGCGCATGACCGACCGTGTCGTCGACGAGGTCGTCGAACGCAGCGGCTTCGCGCAGCCCGAAGCCGAGCCGCCGCTGCCTGATGCCGGCATGCAAGCCGAGCCCGAGACGCACGACACCCGTCCAGCCCCGCCCTTGTAGGCGCGGCTTCAGCCGCTCCTACAAGAGCAGGGCGGCCCCGGGATTGCACCGCCCGCTAGAATCGACCCATGACCACGCCCGACTTCGTCGTTGCCATTCCCGCCCGTTTCGACGCCTCGCGCCTGCCGGGCAAGCCGCTGCGGCTGCTGGCCGGCGAGCCGCTGGTGCTGCACGTCGCCCGGCGAGCGCTCGCGGCCGGTGCGCGCGAAGTATGGGTGGCGGCCGACGACGAGCGCATCGTGCGGGCGCTGGCGGGCAGCGGCGTGCAGGTGGCGCTCACCGCGACCACCCACGCCTCCGGCACCGACCGGCTGGCCGAATGCGCCGACATCGCCGGCTGGGACGACGACACCATCGTGGTCAACCTGCAGGGCGACGAACCGTTCGCGCCGGCGGCGGGTATCGACGCGGTGGCGTCGACGCTGGCTGCATCGCAGGCGCCGATGAGCACGCTGGCCGCGGTCATCACCGATGTCCATGAACTGCTCGACCCCAACGTGGTCAAGCTGGTGCGCGGCGACGACGGCCACGCGCTGTATTTCTCGCGCGCGCCGATTCCGTGGCCGCGCGACGCGTTTGCCCGCGACCGCGAGCGCATGCCCGAGGGCGGGCCGTGGCTGCGGCACATCGGCATCTACGGCTACCGCGCCGGCTTCCTGCGGCGGTTCGCGAAGATGCCGCCCGGCCGGCTGGAACGGGTCGAATCGCTCGAACAGCTGCGCGCGCTCGAAGCCGGCCATCGCATCGCCGTGGCGCTGACGCCCGAGCCGTTCCCGCCCGGCGTCGACACGCCCGAAGACCTGGCCCGCGCCGAGCGCCACATCCGGGAGGCGAACGATGCCTGAGCCGCAGCGCCTGCTGGTGGTCTGCCTGGGCAACATCTGCCGCTCGCCGATGGCCGAGGGCGCGCTGCGTGCGCGCCTGCGCGAGGCCGGGTTCGACGGCCGCGTCGAGGTCGATTCGGCCGGCACCGGCGACTGGCACGTCGGCCATCCG
>DATCYC010000119.1:0-4929 GCA_036570525.1 Luteimonas sp. | reverse complement strand
GCGACCACGTCCTTGGGCTTGAGCTTGCCGGCGTTGCCGCCGCGGCCCTCGGCCACCAGGATGTCGCCGTTGGGCAGCACCAGGGTCTGGCGCGGGATGCCCAGGTCGGTGGCGATCGCACGGATGCTGTAGCCCTCCGGCACGGTCGGCACGCGGTCGCCCCAGCGCGCGGGCCTGGCGATGGTCATGTTGGGCAGCAGGCCGCGATGCTGGTCCGGCAGTTCGGGGTTGGCGCCGTACTGATCGATGTCGGGCGCGGACTGGTTGCAGGCGGCCAGCAGCGCGACGGCGGCGAGCGCCGGAACGATGGCGAGCGTCGAACGTTTCATCGCGGACCTCCCGTGCGCAGGCTGGAGAAGCTTGCGAAACCGATCCATGTCGCCACGCAGGCGAGCACCGTGACGATCACCGACAGCACCACGGCGGTCGGCATGATCGCCCACGCGTCACGCGAGTGGTGGAGCGCGTCGAAGAATCCGACGATCCAGGTTGCGACCAGCACCAACAGGTAGACCGGCCTGCGGCGGCCGCTGAAGAACTCGATGATGCCGCACAGCAGCGCGATGCTCGCGAGCACCATCGCACCGACCAGCAGCCATGATGCGAAGTTGCTCCACTGGATCTCGTAGCTCTTCGAATAGGCGATGTCGCTCAGCAGCGCGCCGAGGAACAGCGGAGTCGTGGCGGCCAGGAAGACCGCATGGAAGGGGCCGATCGCCCCCCGGGTTCGTTCGACAGTAGCCACCACGGCAGCACTCCTCCTGAGTCATGGAAAATGCGCGCACCGCGGGAAGCGCGGGCACGGGTCATCCCCAACCATCGCGGCCATCGTGTCATGGCTTCGTGAGGAGCCGGTGGGTTCGGGAAAGCCAGCGGCTGAAGCTGCTCCTGCAGGAAACGCGCGCATCAAAAAAGGCCCCGCGATCGCGGGGCCTTTCCGTTTCCATCAAACGCAACCGGTCACTCGATGTCGAGGAAACTGCGCAGCTGCTCCGAGCGGCTCGGGTGGCGCAGCTTTCGCAACGCCTTGGCCTCTATCTGGCGGATCCGCTCGCGGGTGACGTCGAACTGCTTGCCGACTTCCTCGAGGGTGTGGTCGGTGTTCATGTCGATGCCGAAGCGCATGCGCAGCACCTTGGCCTCGCGCGGGGTCAGGCCGGCGAGCACGTCGCGCACGGTTTCCATCAGGTTGGTGTTGGTGGTGGAATCGATCGGGGACTCGACGTTGGTGTCCTCGATGAAATCGCCCAGGTGCGAATCCTCGTCGTCGCCGATCGGCGTCTCCATCGAGATCGGTTCCTTGGCGATCTTCATGACCTTGCGGATCTTGTCCTCGGGCATGTCCATCTCTTTCGCCAGCTCTTCGGGCGTCGCTTCGCGGCCGAACTGCTGCAGCATCTGGCGCGAGATGCGGTTGAGCTTGTTGATCGTCTCGATCATGTGCACCGGGATGCGGATGGTGCGCGCCTGGTCGGCGATCGAGCGGGTGATCGCCTGGCGGATCCACCACGTCGCGTAGGTCGAGAACTTGAAGCCGCGGCGATGTTCGAACTTGTCGACCGCCTTCATCAGGCCGATGTTGCCCTCCTGGATCAGGTCGAGGAACTGCAGGCCGCGGTTGGTGTACTTCTTGGCGATCGAGATCACCAGGCGCAGGTTGGCCTCGACCATTTCCTTCTTGGCCTTGCGCGCCTTGGCTTCGCCATAGGCCATCGTGCGGCTGATGTCCTTGATGTCGACCAGGTCCACTCGCATCATTTTTTCGATGGCGATGGTGGCTTCCTGGTGGGCGATGATCTGGTCCTTCACCTCGCGCAGGCCGCTCGACCACTTCTGCTTGCGCTTGAGCACGTCATCGACCCACTCGAGGTTGGTCTGGTTGCCTTCCCACGAACGGATGAAGTCCTTGCGCGGCATCTTGGCCTTGCGCGTGGCCAGGTCGAGGATGCGGCGCTCGTGGTCCTTGATCTCGCCCAGCACCTCGCGCAGCTTGCGCACCAGCACGTCGACCAGCGGCAGCGGCAGCTTGAAGGTGACGAACAGGTTCGCCATCTCCTCGCGCAGCTTGCCGGCCTGCTTGGCGCTGGCGCCGCTCTTGGCGTAGACCTTCTGGAACTTGGCATACAGCGCGGCCAGCTCGTCCATGCGGCGCGCGACCTCGACCGGATCCGGGCCGGTGGGGCCGGTGTCCTCGGAGTCGTCGCTCGAATCGTCGTCGCTGTCGTCGTCGCTGTCGTCGTCGTCGTCCTTGGCGTTCTTGCTGTCCTTGCCGTTCTTGGCGTTCTTGGCGTCCTTGTCCTTCTCGTCCTTGGCATCCTTGCCGTTGGCCGCGGGGGCGGTGGTTGCCGCCGGCGGCTCGGGCTCGTCATCCAGGCCGTCGTTGAAGCCGACCACGATCTCGGCCAGGCGCTTCTTGCCGGCCTTGTGCAGCTCCCAGTCTTCCAGCAGCAGCTGCACCGTCCACGGGAAGCTGGCCAGCGACAGCGTCATCTGGTTGAGGCCTTCCTCGATGCGCTTGGCGATCGCGATCTCGCCCTCGCGGGTCAGCAGCTCGACCGTGCCCATCTCGCGCATGTACATGCGCACCGGGTCGGTGGTGCGGCCACCTTCGGCGTCGAGCGCGGTCAGCGTGGCAGCCGCTTCCTCGGCCGCGGTGTCGTCGACCTCGCGGTTGCCGGTGTTGCTGTCGCCGAGCAGCAGGGTGTCGGCATCGGGCGCAACTTCATGCACCTCGATACCCATGCCGTTGATCATGCCGATGATGTCTTCGATCTGCTCCGGGTCGACCATGTCGTCGGGGAGGTGATCGTTGACTTCGGCATAGGTCAGGTAGCCCTGTTCCAGGCCCTTGCTGATCAGCTGCTTGATGTCGGACTGCGGGGCCTGACGTTCGTTGGCCATGTGGGGAGCCACCGGGGAAATTTGAGTGAAGAGAACCCTGCATTATACCGCCGCAGGGGCTGTTTGACCTGCTTTGTCGCCGGAAATCCGCCCGGAACCGGGTCCGGGGGCGGCGTTACGGTGTTCGAAACGACGCCCCTTGTTCTTTCCAAACGCGAAAAGCGGCGGCGCTACGCCTTGAGCAGGAAGGTGACCGGGCCGTCGTTGACCAGGCTGACCACCATATGGGCACCGAACCGGCCGGTTTCCACCCCCGGCGGATGATTTTTCCGGCAGCTTGCCAGCAGCCGGCTGAAAACCCGTTCAGCCTCCTCCGGGACGGCCGCGGTGCTGAATCCCGGCCGCATGCCCGACCGGGTGTCGGCAGCCAGCGTGAACTGGCTGACGAGCAGCAGGCCGCCGCCGCTGTCGGCCAGCGAGCGGTTCATCCGGCCCTGGTCGTCGGCGAAGACCCGGTAGCCGAGCAGGCGCTGCGTCATCCGCTCCACCTGCACGTCACCGTCGCCCGGCTCGACGCCGACCAGCGCCAGCAGCCCGGGGCCGATGGCGCCGAGGGTGTCGCCGTCGACGGTGACGCTGGCGGAGGTGACGCGCTGGATGAGGGCGAGCATTGGTTGGTTGGGACTGGGAACGGGGGCTGGAGCTGGAGCTGGAGCTGGAGCTTGGGCAGCATAGCTTTTGTGCCGTCATTCCCGCGAAAGCGGGAACCCAGTGGCTTCGTTCCAGCTACGAGCCGTGAAGCCAAGACGCTGGGTTCCCGCTTTCGCGGGAATGACGGTATGTCCGTGCTTCGATGCTCCCTGCGTCGATGTGTCCCTGCGTGCTCCACTCATCCCTCATCCCCTCCGCCCCGCACATTCCGGCCCACCCGCCCTTGGCGCCCGCATCCACTCGCTACACTCCCCCGCATGACCCGATTCGCCGCCTGGCTGCTGTACCTGCTCGCCGCCGCGCTCGGCCGCCTGCCGTGGGCCTGGCTGCGCGGGCTCGGCGATGCGCTGGCCTGGGGCTGGCGGCGGGCCGGTGCGCGCGAGAGCGTGGTCGCGGCTCGCAACCTGGACATGGCCTATCCGGATCTGCTGCCGCTGCAGCGCGACAACCTGCAGCGCGCGACGCTGCGCACCACCGCGTACCAGGCGCTGGAAACCCTGCACCTGTGGACCCATCGCCACGCGCGCAACCTGGAGCTGATCCGCACCCATGACGGCAGCGAGCTGTTCGACGCCGCCCTCGCCGCCGGGCGCGGCGTCATCGTCGCCGCGCCGCACTACGGCAACTGGGAGCTGCTCAACCAGTGGCTGGCCATGCGCACGCCGCTGGCGATCCTGTACCGGCCGCCGGAATCGGCCGTCGGCGAAGCCTTCCTGCGCCGGGTGCGCGCCGACGAAGGCGACCGCGTCACCCAGGTGCGCGCCGAAGGCCCCGGCATCCGCCAGCTGTTCAAGGTGCTCAAGGCCGGCGGCGTGGTCGGCATCCTGCCCGACCAGCAGCCCAAGGCCGGCGACGGCGAGTTCGCCCCGTTCTTCGGCGTGCAGGCGCTGACGATGACCCTGCTCGGCCGGCTGGCCGAACGCAGCGGGGCGACGGTGCTGTTCGGCTACTGCGAGCGCATCGGCGCCGGGCCGGGGTTCGCGCTGCGCTTCGAGCCGGCGCCCGAAGGCATCGCCAGTACCGATCCGGTGGTCGCCGCGACCGCGCTCAACGCCGCGGTCGAGCGCATCGCCCGCCGCGACCCGGCGCAGTACCAGTGGACCTACAAGCGCTACAAGCTGCGCCCGCCGGGCAGCGGCGAGGCCAATCCCTACCTCGACCTGGAGCGGAAGCGATGAGCGAACCGCAAGCCGACATGGACCCGTCGCCGCCGCCGGCCCCCGCGATGCCCGCGCCGGACCGCTGGCAGAAGCTGCCGACGCGCGCACGGACGCTGTTCGTGGCCACGACGGCGTTCGGCGTCGCCCTGCCGTTCGCGATCGCCGCGGTGGTATCCGGCATCGCCGCGGCGCTGCCGCTGCCGGCCTGGCTGCTGCC
>DATCYC010000118.1:0-8519 GCA_036570525.1 Luteimonas sp. | reverse complement strand
TGCGGATAGCGTTCGTCGAGGTATTCGCTGACCACGCTGGCCGCGTACAGCACCAGGTCGCGCTCGACCAGGGTCGGCACCGAGTGGTACGGGTTGAGGTCGATCAGGTCCTCGGGCGGCTTCTGCGGATCGACCGGGATCAGGTCGTAGGTGACGCCCTTGGCCGCAAGCACCAGGCGGACCCGGTGGCAGAGGACATCGTCGATGGAGGAAAACAGGGTCAGTGCATTTCGCATACGCGGACTCGCAGCCATCATGGGCTTCTCCAACGACCGGAATCCGCCGGTCGCATCGACGCCGCCCGCGGATCGCGGACGGTCGCCCGGTTCCCCCGAGCCATCCCCACGCGCAGGCGGCACCGGCCCGCCAGGGCCGAAGCCCGGCGGCAACCGCACGCAGCGGCCCGCCGGTCACCTGCAGGAACTACTTCACGTCGCGCCAGTATTCCTTCTTCAGCAGCCAGGCGAGGAACGTGAAGAACGCCAGGAACAGGATCACCCAGACGCCAAGGCTCTGGCGCTTGAGCGCGGCCGGTTCGCCGGCGTACTCCAGGAAAGCGGTAATGTCGCGGACGGTCTGGTCGAACTGCGCCTTGCCCTGCGTGCCCGGCTGTGCGATCTCGAGGCTCTCGACGGGCGCCTCGCCGCTGGCCGGGTCGACCTTGCCGTAGACCGGGCGCTGCAGCCCCTGCATTTCCCACAGCGGGTTGGGCATCGATACGTTGGGGAACAGCGTGTTGTTCCAGCCCAGCGGGCGCGACTCGTCCTGGTAGAAGGACGTGAGGTAGGTGAAGATCCAGTCGCTGCCGCGCACGCGCGTGATCACGCTCAGGTCCGGCGGCATCTTGCCGAACCACTGCGTGCCGTGCTCCTCGGTCATGGCGACGCCGATCTGCTCGCCGAACTTGGCGCCGGTGAAGTTGAGGTTGTCCATCACGTCTTCCTCGCTCAGGCCGAGGTCTTCGGCCATGCGCGAGTAGCGCAGGTACTTGAGCGAGTGGCAGCCCGAGCAGTAGTTCATGTACAGCTTGGCGCCGCGCTGCAGCGAGGCCTGGTCGCCGATGTCGACGCCGGCGTGGCGCAGCGCGCCGCCCTCGGCGGCAAGCGCACCGAACGAAACCAGCGCCCCTGCCAGCAGCACCGCTGCACTGCGGGCCAGTTTCCGATATCGACTCGTCACGATCCCAGATTCCCTGTTCCAGATTCCCGGCTTGTTAGTCATGCATCGTCACCCGTTCCGGCACCGGCCTGGTCTTGTCGAGCCTGGTCCACAGCGGCATCGTGATGAAGAACACGAAGTAGAGGAAGGTCAGCACGCGGCCGATGATGGTCTCCACCGGGTCGGTGCCCGGACCGGCGCCGATCTTGCCCAGCCACAGGAAGCTGATCACGAAGATCGCCAGCATCACCCACGACAGCTTGCCACGGTAGCGGTACGACTTGACCGGGCTCTTGTCCAGCCACGGCACCAGGAACAGCACCACGATCGCGCCGAACATCACCAGCACGCCCCACAGCTTGATCGCGAAGAACGACGGCACCACGCGCAACATCGCGTAGTACGGGGTGAAGTACCACACCGGCTTGATGTGCTCGGGCGTCACCAGGCGGTTGGCCTCGGTGAAGTTGTCGTGCTCGAGGAACCAGCCGCCGAAGGTCGGCGCGAAGAAGATGATGAACGCGGCCAGGATCAGGAAGAAACCGACGCCCACCAGGTCCTTGACCGTGTAGTACGGATGGAACGGGATGCCGTCGGCCGGCTTGGCCGCGTCCCAGCGGTTGCCCTTCGGGCCCTTCTTGATGTCGACGCCGTCGGGGTTGTTGGAACCCACTTCATGCAGCGCGCCCAGGTGCAGCACCACCAGCAGCAGCAGCACCAGCGGCAGCGCGATCACGTGCAGGGCGAAGAAGCGGTTGAGCGTCGCGTCGGCGGGCAGGTAGTCGCCCATGATCCACTCGGTCAGGCCGTTGCCGATGACCGGGATCGCGCCGAACAGCGAGATGATCACCTTCGCGCCCCAGAACGACATCTGGCCCCACGGCAGCACGTAGCCCATGAAGGCTTCGGCCATCAGCACCAGGTAGATCAGCATGCCCAGCAGCCACACCAGTTCGCGCGGCTTCTGGTACGAGCCGTACATCAGGCCGCGGAACATGTGCAGGTAGACGACGATGAAGAACAGCGAAGCGCCGGTGCTGTGCATGTAGCGGATCAGCCAGCCCCACTCCACGTCGCGCATGATGTATTCGACCGACGAGAACGCCTCGGCCGCGCTGGGCTTGTAGTGCATCGTCAGGAAGATGCCGGTCAGGATCTGGTTGACCAGCACCAGCAGGGCCAGCGAGCCCATGTAGTACCAGAAGTTGAAGTTCTTCGGCGCGTAGTACTCGCTCATGTGCTTGCGGTACACCGGCATCATGCCGGGCGCGCGCTCGTTGACCCAGTCCCAGAGATTGTTGGCGGTTCGCGAGATCACGTTCGACATGGCTTATGCGGCTCCCTGGGGATCGACGCCGATGACGATGGTGGTGTCGTTCTCGTAGTGGTGCGGCGGCACCAGCAGGTTGATCGGCGCGGGCACGCCCTGGAAGACGCGGCCGGCCATGTCGAAGCGCGACTTGTGGCAGGGGCAGAAGTAGCCGCCCTTCCATTCCGGGTCGAATGGCTGGGGCCTGATCTCGGCGACCAGCTCCGGCGCGCAGCCAAGATGGGTGCACAGGCCGACCAGCACGGAGATTTCCGGCTTGATCGAGCGCAGCTCGTTGCGCGCGTACTCGGGCTGCTGGTCGGTGGTCGACTCGGGGTCGGCCAGGCGCGGATCCAGCGTCGGCAGTATCTCCAGCATCTTCGGGGTGCGCTTGACGACCCAGATCGGCTGGCCGCGCCACTCGTCGACCATTCGCTGGCCTTCGCCCAGGGCGCTGATGTCCATGGTCACCGGGGCGCCTGCCAGCTTGGCGCGGGCGCTCGGGTTCCACGACTTGATGAAGGGTACCGCGGCAAATCCCGCACCGACCGCGCCGACCACGGCCGTGGTGGCGGTCAGGAAGCGGCGGCGGCCATGGTCGACCGTCCCTCCGTCTTCGACAGGATCAAGCACTCGTTCATTGGCCATCCGGCACTCCGCAAATCTTTCGGTCGCTAGTCATTGGCTGCCACGGCCGCCATGGCAGCGACCGCAAAGACGACAAAGTGTAACGGAAGGCTGAATCGGCCGACAATGCTTCGGCCGCCGGAAGCGCGGTCCCGGGGCCGCCCGGCCCCCCGAAATCCACGCGCGGCGGCTAGTTGGCGGCCACCAGCGAGCTGCGGTAACGCTCGGCCAGGACCCCGACGCGCTGCACGTAGCGCTGGGTTTCCTTGTACGGCGGCACGCCGTTGTACTTGTCGACCGCGCCCTCGCCGGCGTTGTAGCCGGCCGCGGCGAGGGTCAGGTCGCCGTTGAAGCGCTTCAGCAGCCAGGCCAGGTACTTCACGCCACCCTGGATGTTCTGCCCGGCATCGAACGGGTTGCCCACGCCGAAACGCTGCGCCGTCGCCGGCATCAGCTGCATCAGGCCCTGCGCCCCCACGCGCGACAGCGCATTGGGGTTGAAGGCCGATTCGGCGTGGATGACCGCCCGCACGACGGCCTCTTCCACGCCGTACTGCCTGGCCGCCTTGCTGATTTCGTCGGAATAGGCCGACGTGTTCAGGCGCAGCGTGTTGAAGTTCACGCCGGGACTGCTGGCGCAGGCGAAGCAGGTTTCGAGGAAGCTGTAGCGGATCGTGCGCAGCGCCGTGGCGCCTTCCACGCCCTTGGGCCGCTTGCTGGTGTAGTGGCGCACGCCGTCCTTGATGTAGGAATACACCTGCCCCTGCACCAGGCGCGTGGGCTTGCGGGCCGGGGTGGCGAAGGCGACGACCTCTTTCTTCGACGACGATTCGCTGCCAAAGGTGGCCGGCGCATTGGCATTGACGCTGGCCGGCGTCGACCGGCGCTTGGGCGCCGGGCTGGAGCGGGCGACGACGACGCACTTGGCACCGGCCACCCGCTTGCTGACGTAGCTGCGGGCGCCGTCGGCACCGTCGCAGCGGTACAACGTGCCGGCCGCAGCCGGGGCGGCGGCCAGCAGCAGGCATGCAATCGTCAGTAGACCCCTGACCCCCTTCATCGCGCGGAGTGTCACCCTTCTGTCCTGTCTTGCCAAGTCCTTGATTGGTAAACGCGACCGGTGGCTGCGGCAGGACGTGACCGACACCCCCTTTCGCAGCCCCAAGCCCTCCCCGCCCTCTGCTAACCTCCCGCCCACCCGGCGCGGAATCACCGCCGCCCACCCGGACCCGACATGACCGAACACCTCCCGGCCGGCCCCGCGCCGGCATCGCCCGCCGCTCCTGCCCGCGGCAAGCCCGCAGCAGGCTTGCCTGCTGCGAAAAAGCTCTATATCCAGACCCACGGCTGCCAGATGAACGAGTACGACTCGGCCCGCATGGCCGACGTGCTGGCCGCCGCCGACGGGCTGGAACTCACCGACGACGTGACCGAGGCCGACGTGGTGCTGGTCAACACCTGCTCGATCCGCGAAAAGGCGCAGGAGAAGGTGTTCAGCCAGCTGGGCCGGTGGAAATCGCTCAAGGCCGACGGCAAGCCCGTGATCATCGGCGTCGGCGGCTGCGTGGCCTCGCAGGAAGGCGAGGCGATCGTGAAGCGCGCGCCCTACGTCGACCTGGTGTTCGGTCCGCAGACCCTGCACCGCCTGCCCGAGCTGATCCGCGCCCGCCGCGAGACCGGCACGCCGCAGGTCGACATCAGCTTCCCCGAGATCGAGAAGTTCGACCGCCTGCCCGAACCGCGCGCCGAGGGCCCGAGTGCCTTCGTCTCGATCATGGAGGGCTGCTCGAAGTACTGCTCGTTCTGCGTGGTGCCCTACACCCGCGGCGAGGAAGTCAGCCGGCCGTTCGAGGACGTGCTGGTGGAAGTCGCCCAACTCGCCGCGCAGGGCGTGCGCGAGGTCAACCTGCTCGGCCAGAACGTCAACGCGTATCGCGGGCCGTACGGTGAGGGAGAAGTGGCCGACCTGGGCCTGCTGATCCGCACCATCGCCGAGATCGACGGCATCGACCGCATCCGCTTCACCACCTCGCACCCGCTGGAGTTCAGCGATTCGCTGATCGAGGCCTATCGCGACGTGCCGCAGCTGGCCAACTACCTGCACCTGCCGGTGCAGTCGGGCAGCGACCGGATCCTGGCGGCGATGAAGCGCGGCTACACGGCGCTGGAGTTCAAGCAGAAGATCCGCAAGCTGCGCGCAGTGCGGCCGGACATCTCGATCTCGTCCGACTTCATCGTCGGCTTCCCTGGCGAGACCGATGCCGACTTCGACAAGACCATGAAGCTGATCGAGGAAGTGGGCTTCGACCAGTCGTTCTCCTTCATCTACTCGCGCCGTCCGGGCACACCGGCCTCGGACCTGGAGGACAGCGTCTCCAGCGAGGAGAAGCATGCGCGGCTGTCGCGGCTGCAGGCGCACATCAACGCGCATTCGGCCGGCATCTCGCAGGCGATGGTGGGCAGCGCGCAGAAGGTGCTGGTCACCGGCCCGTCGCGCAAAGACGCCAACGAGCTGACCGGCAAGACCGAGAACATGCGCTCGGTGAACTTCCCCGGCCACCCGCGGCTGGTCGGCCGCTTCGTCGACGTCGTGATCACGGAAGCGCGCACCAACTCGCTGCGCGGGCGCATGGCGCTGGTGGACGGGGAAGCCGCGGCGTGAACCCGCCTGCACCGCGGCCGCCCTCGCTGATCCGCCGCTGCGCGATCGGCATCTGGTTGTGCGGAATCGCGCTGCTGGGCGTGGTCGAGTTCCGCCGTTACTCAATGGCCGGCGGCGAGTTCTCGATGACGCCGGTGGCCTGGATGTGGCTGGTCGGCTCGATCATCACCGGCGCGATCGGCATCGCCTTGCTGGTGCGCGAGTTGCTTTTGCACCGGTAGATGCGACATCGCCCCGTTCACTCGACGGACCGGCCGGCAACGGCGAACCTCATCCTCAATCCAGCCGCTTGCTGAAGCGCAGGATCGCCGCGGTCATCATCACCGTGGTGAACAAGAGCAGCGCGAACACTTCCGGCCAAAGGTCCACGAGGTTCGCGCCACGCAGCATGATCCCGCGGATCAGGCGCATGAAGTGGGTCAGCGGCAGCACCTCCGCCAGCCACTGCACCACCCGCGGCATGCCCGCGAACGGGAACATGAAACCCGACAGCAGGATCGACGGCAGGAACACGAAGAACGTCATCTGCATCGCCTGGAACTGCGACTGCGCGCGCGTGCTGATCAGCAGGCCCAGCGTCAGGTTGGCCACGATCAGCAGCATCGAGGCCACGTAGACGTCCAGCACGCCGCCACGGACCGGCACCTCGAACAGCCACATCCCCAACGCCAGCACCACCGTGGTCTGCAGCAGGCCGATCGCGACATAGGGCAGCACCTTGCCGACCATCAGTTCCGAACGACTCAGCGGCGTGGCGATCAGCAGCTCCATGTTGCCGCGCTCTCGCTCGCGGACGATCGCGACGGCGGTAAAAAGCACCATCGTCATGGTCAGGATCACGCCGATCAGCCCCGGCACGATATTGACCGCCGAGCGCCGCTCGGGGTTGTAGAAGCTGACCACGCCGATCTGCCCGCCGCCGGTGCGTTCGCTCTTCACGTTGGCGACCGGGCGGGTATCCAGCGGCAGCTGGGCGAGCTGGATGGCCGCGGCCTGCACCACGGTGTCGCTGCCATCGACCAGCACCTGCACCGCCTCGCGGCCGTCGAAGCGGCGGCGCTCGAAGTCCGGCGGCACCACCACGCCGACGCTGATGTCGCCGCGCCGCAGCGCATCCATCAATTGCCGTGGCGATGTGGCGGCCAGGGTCGGCTCGATGACGCCGGTAGCCACCATGTCCATCACCAGCGCGCGCGAGGCGGCGGTGTTGGCCTGATCGGCGATGCCGGCTTCCAGGCCGCGCAGGTTGAGGTTGATCGCGTAGCCGAACAGCACCAGCTGCATCACCGGGATGCCCAGGATCATCGCCAGCGTCACGCGGTCGCGGCGCAGCTGGCGCACCTCCTTGACCACGATCGCGAGCATGCGGCGCAGGTTCATGCCGGCTCCGCGGTCCGTTCGCGCTCGTCGTCGGCCTTGCCGCCGGTGGCGGCGACGAACACGTCTTCCAGGTTCGGCTGCGACGCGTCGACGCCGGCCTGCAGCCCGGCTTCTTCAAGCACGCCGCGGATGCGCGCGGCGGCATCGCCGTTGCGATCGGTGAGCACGCGCAGGCTGTTGCCGATCTGGGCCACGCTGAGCACGCCGGGTACGTCGACCAGCACCTTCTGTGCCTGCCGCGGTTCGGCGGCGTCGACCAGCACGGTGCGCCCTTCCAGTGCGGTGGTGAGATCGTCCGGCGTGCCGTCGGCGACCAGCGCGCCGTGGTCGAGGATGGCGATGCGGTGGCAGCGCTCGGCCTCGTCCATGTAGTGGGTGGACACCAGCAGCGTGGTGCCGGCGTCGGCCAGGTCGAAGAGTTTTTCCCAGAAGTCGCGGCGCGACTCTGGATCGACCGCGCTGGTCGGTTCGTCCAGGAACAGCAGTTCGGGCTCCTGGATCACCGCGCCGGCCAGCGCCAGGCGCTGCTTCTGGCCGCCGCTCATGGTGCCGGCGAGCTGTTTCTGGCGGTCGCCGAAGCGGTATTGCCCGACCAGGTCGTCGATGCGCCTGCGGGCCCTGGCCTTCGGCACGTCCTGCACGGCGGCAAGGAATTCGAGGTTCTCGCGCACGGTCAGGTCGCCGAACAGCGAGAACTTCTGGGTCATGTAGCCGATGCGGCTGCGCAGCTGTTCGGACTGTTCGGGGATGCGCAGGCCGAGCACCTCGATCTCGCCCTCGGTGGGCGTGAGCAGGCCGCAGAGCATGCGGATGGTGGTCGACTTGCCCGAGCCGTTCGGGCCGAGGAAGCCGTAGACGCAGGCCTTGGGCACGGACAGGTCGACCTTGTCCACGGCCACCAGGTCGCCGAAGTGCTTGCTCAGGCCACGGGCGCGGATGGCGAGGTCGGTGCCTGGTTGCCGGGCGCGATCGCTCACGGTTGATGCCCGCCGGCAAACTCCACCCGCACCGGCAAACCTGCCGGCAACGCGCCCGCATCTTCGTCGAGCTGGATCTCGGCCAGGTAACTCAGCCGCGCCGCGTCGTCGCCGATCAGCGCGTAGTACGGGGTGAACGTGGGCTCGCTGCGGATCATGCGCACGGTGCCTTCGAATACCTGCTCGCCGTCGTCGGCGCCCACGAACACCCGTGCGCGCTGGCCGACCGCGACGCCGGCGCGAAGCGGCTCGGGCACGTACACGCGCGCATGCGGCGCGTCGCCGACGAGCATCACCACCAGCGGCGCGCCGACCGGGGCCTGGTCGCCGAGCTTGTAGGGAATGCTGTCGATGCGGCCAGCGCGCGGCGCGACCAGGTCGAGCTTCTGCAGCATGGCCTGCTCGG